>DATJFC010000240.1:0-8253 GCA_035495995.1 Holophagaceae bacterium | reverse complement strand
TCCGTCTCAAAGGCCCTAAATAGATCCTCTCTGCTCACACCATGGGCTTGCAGAGACTGCTGTCGGATGATGATCCCGTGGAAGAAGGTGATGGGTACGGTCATAAATTGAGGAAGCCTAACTTTGAATTAGACGAACCGGTTGGTGGAAGGCCGTCCCACCTAACACGGTCGCTGGTTGAACGAAGGATTGGAAAGAGCGAGTTTGATTCGGCTGTGGGAATTAGACCACACCTCCGGAAGGCGCGGATGGAGAAGCCGGTCCTCGTCCCCTGCCTCAGCCCTTCTCCGCGTCCTCCGCGCCTCTGCGGTGGACATTTTTCAGCTATGCCCGCGCGGCTCAGACGGCCTTGATGGGCCCTGATCCCTGCTGGGCGCGGGGCCTCTTGCTCAGGCCTTGCTGCAGGGCCAGCACGAAGGCCTCCCGGCGGTAGGGCTTCTGGAGGAACCCCGCGAGACCCTTCTCGACGAAGGGCCTCGTCACATCCTCCTCGTCGTATCCGCTGCTGAGCACGATGGGCACGGCGGGATCGATCTCGCGCATCCGGGCGAAAGCCTCCCCGCCGCCCATGCGCGGCATGGTGAGATCCATCACCACGAGGCTCAGGTCCCGGTGGCGCTCCTGGAACAGCTCCACGGCTTCCTGGCCGTCCCTGGCCTCCAGCACCGAAAGTCCCAGGTGCTCGGCGATCCTCGCCGCGAGAGAGCGGATCATGTCGTCGTCATCCACGACGAGGACCGTGCCCTCCCATCGCCACTGGGCATCCGGCGCCGGCGCCGGGAGCGGCTGCGGCGTCCTCACCGCGGGGAGGAAGAGCGTGAAGGTGGAGCCCACCCCGGGCTCGCTGTAGACCTTGATGCCCCCCCGGTGGCTGCGCAGGATCCCCAGCAAAGCCGGGAGCCCCAGGCCCCGGCCGGTGAACTTCGTCGTGAAGAAGGGGTCGAAGATCCTGGCCTGCACTTCCGGGCTCATGCCGGCGCCGGTGTCGGTCACTTCCAGCGTGGTGTAGAGGCCCGGCTCCAGCCCGTCTTCGGGCTCCGCGTCTTTCAGGTAGGCCGCATCCAGCTGCCGTGAGCCGGTGCGGAGGGTGATGTAGGCTTCCCGGTCGCCGCCGATGGCCTCCGCCGCGTTGGTCAGGAGGTTGATCACCGCCTGCTGCATCTGGAGCGGGTCCGCTTTCACCGCCGGCAGTCCCTCCTGCAGCTCGTTCCGCAAGCTGACCGTCCCGGGCAGGGAGGAAGGGAAGAGGCGGGTCACTTCCTGCACCACGGCGTTCAGGTCCACATCCGCGAGCATGAACTTCCCTTTGCCCGTGTAGGCGAGCAGCTGGCGGGTGAGGTCCGCGGCGCGGGTGGCGGCCTGCTCGATCCGCTCGAAGAACGCGTTCGCCCGGCTCGCCGGCTCCACCGACATGAGGCCCAGGCTCACATTCCCCATGATCCCGGTGAGGAGGTTGTTGAAGTCGTGCGCGATGCCGCCGGCCATCATGCCGAGGCTCTCCAGCTTCTGGGCCTTGCGCGCCGCGGCCTCGATCCGGTGGCGCTCGCTGATGTCCCGGGCGGCCACGAGGAGGTGCGCGCATTCGCCGGACTCGCCCAGGATCGGCGTGATCTGCACATCGAAGACCCGCTCGCCCTCCGCGCCGCAGAGCCGCCGCTCGAGGCTGAGGGCCTGGCCGTTGCGCGAGGCTTCCCTCAAGGTCGCCAGCACCTCTTCCTGGAAGCCGGCCCCGACGGCCTCCGCCACCGGCTTGCCGACGAGCTCCTTCGGGGTGGAACCCAGCAACGCGGCGCAGGCCCGGTTGCAGCTGGCGAGGCGGAAGACGCCTCCGGGATCGGGAGCCACCATGGCCATGGGGTCCTGGACGCCGTCGTAGACCAGATAGAGGGTCTGCTGGCTCTGGGCCAGTTGCAGGGTGCGGAGCTGGACCTGCTGCTCCAGCTCCTGCTTGTGGGCGCGCAAACGGCTCACCAGGATCATGCGTTCCGTGATGTCGCGCGTCACCTTGATGAAGCCCTGGACGGCGCCCTCGCCGTCGCGGATGGCGGTGAGGGTGAGGTTGGCGTAGAAGAGCGATCCGTCCTTCCGGACCCTCCAACCCTCTTCTTCGAAGCGCCCGCGGAGGGCGGCCTCCCGCAGATCGGCGGCGGGCTTGCCGCGGTCAACCTCCTCGGGCGGATAGAAGAGGGAGACGGACCGGCCCAGGATCTCCGCCGAGCCGTATCCCTTGATGCGCTCGGCCCCCTCGTTCCAGCTGATCACCTTCCCTTCGGGGTCCAGCATGAAGATGGCGTAGTCCGTCACGCTCTGGACGAGGCGGCGGAAGCTCTCCTCGCTGAACCGGCGCTTTTCTTTGGCCAGATCCAGCTCCTTTGAGAGGGTCGCGAATCCGAGAGAGGCGGCGGCGGCCAGCGCGATGAAGGCCTGGAGGAGCCTCACCTTCTCATTCAGCTCCCTGAAGCCTGAATAGGCGCCCTCTCCGCCCACCGTGCCCCAGATGGCGAAGGCGCAAACTATGAAGGTGCCGAGCGTCGCCCCGCGGGGGCCGTAGCGCTGGCCGGCCCAGAAGAGCAGCGGCAGCGTGGCGAAGGCCAGGGGCGAAAGATCCTCGCGAGCCGCCATCGGGGTCAGGAAGACCAGGCCGCTCACCGCGGCGAGGACCGCCAGGATCCCCGCGGCTTGCCAGACGCCAGGCCGGGTCCACGAGAAAGGCCTGGACCCGGCCCAAGCCAGGAGGACAGGCCCGACCACCAAGGCTCCCAGCGCGTCTCCGCTGAACCAGGTCCACCAGGCGTTGCCCAGGCTGCCGCCTGGGACGATGCCGGCGAAGGCGAGCACGGCCGTCCCCACGCTGGCGCTGACCAGGGGCCCGGCGCCCGCGGCGAGGCTGATCCAGGCGAGCGTGTCCTTGAAACGGGGGAAGGCCGGCTGGAAACCCACCGCATGCCGCAGCAGGGCGGCCGCCACCACCGCCTCGGCGCAGTTCCCAGCGGAGATGCCCAGCGCCACCCAGACCGGCAGGGGCGAGACGAGGAGGTTGGCGATGAAGGCCCCGGCCAGGACGCCGGGCCAGAGTCTCAGGCCGAAGAGCACCAAGGCAGCAATGGCCATGCCGGTGGGCGGCCAAAGCGGCGAGACATTCGCTCCGGCGAAGGCGAAACGCAGCCCGAGTCCCGCGGCGAGGGCGTAAAGGCCCGCCAAGATCCCGACGGCCAGCGGGTAGCGCCCCCCCCGGAGGGGCCGCGCAGGAGGCATCGGAATGTCTGCGTGGGAGCCAGCCACCTCCATGGATCCTCCGGAAAGAGGGGAGTTGCGGATGACCTGGGCCAGCGAGAGTCAGGATCGCGGGTACAAATCCGAGATAGAGGGCAAGGTATGCCATTCCAGGGCCCCGGCCACCGGAAAAAAGGGCCTGTCCGCGCCTGGGCCGGCCCGGTTCAGCTGTGCACGCCCGGCGCTTCGCGGCCGGTCTTCTCCACATATTCAAGGTAGCTGCCCTGATACTTGAGCGGCTCGGGATGGTCCTCCGGCGCCAGCTCCAGCACCCGGTTGGCGAGGCCGCGCAGGAAGGTGCGGTCGTGGCTCACGAAGAGCATGGTGCCTTCGAAGTCCTTGAGCGCGCCGATGAGCATCTCCTTCGTCGCCAGGTCCAGGTGGTTCGTGGGCTCGTCAAGCACGAGGAAATTCGGCGGGTTGAACATCATGCGCGCCATGACGAGGCGCGACTTCTCGCCGCCTGAAAGGGAACGGACGCGCTTGTCGATGTCGTCGCCGCTGAACTGGAAGGCGCCGAGGATGTTCCGCAGCACGCCCAGCCCCTCCATCGGGTAATCCTTCTGCATCTGCTCGATGACCGTGAGGTCCGCGTCCAGCAGGTCCAGGGCCTGCTGGGAGAAGTAGCCGAGCTTGAGGCTGGCGCCGAGCCGCACCTCGCCCGCGTCCGGCTGCACGGCGCCCGCGACCATCTTCAGGAGCGTGGACTTGCCGGCGCCGTTGCGGCCCATGACGCACCAGCGCTCGCCGCGGCGGATGTGGAACCGGAAATCGTCGTAGATCGCCCTCGACCCGTAGCGCTTGGAGACGCCTTCCAGCATCGCCACATCGTCGCCGGAGCGGCTGGGCGCGCGGAAATCCCACTTGGTGATGACGCGCTTCTTCGGGAGCTCGATGCGCTCCTGCTTCTCCAGGGCCTTCACGCGGCTCTGCACCTGCGCGGCCTTGGCGGCGTGGGCCTTGAAGCGGTCGATGAACCGCTGCTCCTTGGCGAGCTTCGCCTGCTGCCGCTCGAAGGCCGCCACCTGGTTGGCCTCGCGCTGCTCGCGCTCCTTCACGTAGAAGTCGTAGTTGCCGTTGTAGGTGACGATGTCGCCGCCGTCGATCTCCAGCACCTTGGTGACGATGCGGTTCATGAAGTCCTTGTCGTGGCTCGTCATCAGCAGCGTAGACGGCACGGACTTGAGGAAGGACTCGAGCCAGATGATGCTCTCGATGTCGAGGTGGTTCGTCGGCTCGTCCATGAGCAGCACGTCGAAGTTGCCGAGCAGCACCTTGGCCATGGCCACGCGCATCTTCCAGCCGCCCGAGAGCGCGCCCACATCGCCGTCGATCTGCTCGTCGGCGAAGCCGAGGCCGAGCAGCACCGCGCGGGCCTTGGCCTCCAGCTCGTAGCCGCCCAGGTGCTGGTACTCCTCCTGCACATGGCCGAAGCGGTCGATGACGGCTTCGAGGTCCGCGGTGTCCGGATCCGACATGGCCTTCTCGAGGTCCAGCAGCTCGTGGTGCAGGTCGCCCAGGCGCCCGCTGCCGGCGATGGCCTCGTCCAGCACGGGGCGGCCCTTCATCTCGTCCACCTCCTGCCGGAAGTAGCCGAGGCTGAGCTTCTTCGGAAGGCTCACGGTGCCGTCGTCCGCGTGCTCCTCGTCCATGATCATGCGGAAGAGCGTGGACTTGCCAGCCCCGTTGGGCCCCACCAGCCCGACCTTCTCGCCGGGGTTGAGCTGGAAGCTGGCGTCGATGAAGAGCACCTGCTTGCCGTACTGCTTGCTGACGTCGGAAAACGCGATCATGGAACCCCTGCGGATGGGCGCGCGCAGGGCCCGGAGGAACTCAGGCGCGACCTTCCAGTTTAACGCCCGCGGGGCCCGGCCCCTAGCGGGCTTCCCGCATGGCGGCCACGAGGGCGTCCACCCGCACCTGGTGGAAGGCGTGGAGCACCCTCTTGGCTTCTTCCGGATCACCGCTTTCAAAAGCCTGGATCATCTCCTCGCGGGTCGGCGTCACGCGGCGGAAGTCCATGCGGATGGACTGCATGATGGGGAAGAAGCGCACCGTCCGCCAGATCATGCTCTCGATGATCCGGAGCATGTGGGGGCGTCCAGCCGGCTGGAAGAGGACGCGGTAGAACTCGATGACCGTTTCCGGGCTCCGGTTGCCATGGTCCAGTTCCTCGCTCAGGGCCCGGAGCAGCCGGAAGTCGTCCTTGGAGAGATGGGGGAGCGCGAGCGGCGCGAGCGCGAGTTCGAGCGCCATGGTCAGCTCCTGGATCTCCTGGATCTCCTCGATGGTCACCGGGGTGACGATGGCCCCTTTGAAGGGGAGGAAGGTGACGAGCCCTTCGGCCTCCAGCCCGCGCAGCGCCTCCCGCAGCGGCACGGGGCTCACGCGCAGCGACTGGGCCAGGTCCGCCTGGCGGAGCCGCTGGCCGGCGCTCAGCTCCCCGCGCAGGATCAGGCCGCGGACGGCCTCCATGATCCCGGGAACCATCGTCTGGCTGTCGATGAAGGCGCTCACGGCTGCCAATCCCTCTGGGCATGCGCCTTCACAAGCCCCTCGCAGCGGATCAGGTGGTACTCGGTGAAGGCCCGCTTCGCGGCCTCGTGATCGCCTGATCGGAGGGCCGCGACGAGCTCCAGGCGCGTGGGCTTCACATGCTGGTGCTCGCGGCGGTTGGACTGGGTGAGGGGGAAGAAGCGGATGCAGCGCAGGATGATCTTGCGGACCATGTCCAGCAGCCATGGCATGCCGGCCGGCTGCAGGAGCAGCATGTAGAACTGCAGCACGTCATCGAGGCTCGCATCGCCGCCGTCCAGCACTTCCGCGAGGGCGCGCAGCGCCTCGAAATCCGCGGGCTGGAGCCTCGGGAGCGCCTCCGGAAGCATGATCAACCCCAGCGCGATCGCGGCCGCGAACCCTTCGCGGATCTCGATCTCGGTGATCGGGGTGACGATGGTCCCCCGGTACTGGAGGAAGGTGACGAGGCCTTCGGCCTCCAGCCTCCGCAGCGCCTCCCGCAGCGGCACGGGGCTCACGCCCAGCTCCCTGGCGAGCTCGGTCTGGCGGATGACCTCACCTTCCCGCAGCTCCCCCCGCAGGATGCGGTCGCAGATGGCCTCCGCGATCCCGGGGACCAGGGTCGGGGCGGCGGGCTGCGTCACCGGTGGGCCTCGCTCCGGATGTCCAGATTGCGCTCCCGCTCCGTCATGAGCTGGAGCAGCGCCCCGGTGTGGACCTGGAGGAAGTCCATGAGCGTGCGCGTGGCGCGCTCCACATCGCCCGATTCGCAGGCCTCCACCACCTCGCGGCGGGTGGGATGGAGGCCCCGGCTCTGGTGCCGCACGGTCTGGATCAACGGGAAGAAGCGGACCGACCGCCACACCAGCCCTTCGATGGATTGGAGGATGGTCGGCATCCCCGCGGGGCGCAGTAGGACCTGGTAGAAGTGCGCCACCCGCTCCGGCGTCGTGTTCTCTTGGGCCAGCTCATCACAGAGCTCGTAGAGCTTCTGGAAGTCCCGCTCCGTCAGGCGCGGAATGGCGTAGGGAAGCAGGGCCACTTCAAGGGCCACGGAGGCGATGTGGATCTCATGCACCTCGGAAGCCGTCACGGGCGTCACGATGGTGCCCCGGTAAGGGAGGAAGGTGACGAGCCCTTCGGACTCCAGGCGGCGCAGCGCCTCCCTCAGCGGCACGGGACTCACGCCCAGATCGCGCGCGAGCTCCGTCTGGTGGAGCACTTCCCCGGCCCGGAGGTTGCCCCGGCAGATCTGGTCCCGGATCGCCTCGGCGACGCCGGGGACGAGAGTCTGGTTGTCAGGGGCGTGCTTCATCTTCGTCATCCCGCCTGGGGCCGGCCTCCGCAGAGCCTCCCCGTCCTGAAGGATCGGCCCATCGATCGCGCGGCTCCAACCTGGCGCGGAACAGGGGACGGGCGAGACAGAGTGGATTTTTCAATTTAATGCCAACAAAGAGAACGATACATCGTTTGATGAATTCATATATGTAAAAATTCTTCAAAATTTTTCACTATTTTTAAGAATTTTCAAAAATAAATTATATTCATTTTTTTTAATTCTAAATCCGTCTTTTGATTGGGATTCATCAAGCCCCGAGCTTCGCTCTTTCCAGTCCGCGCCTCCCGACCCCGCTCTCATTGGGATCCGGCCGGCGCGCCCCGCCCCCAGGTCCCCATGCGAAAAAGCCCCCTCCTTCTCTCCCTCGTCCTGCTGGGCTCCGCCCTGGCCTGCGGCGGTGGCGCCGGCGGTTCCCAGGCCTCGGCCACGGCCCCCGCGACCCGCCTGTCCTACTCCGACCCCTCGGGAACCGGGTGGCGCCTGGTGAAGGACGGCTCGTCCACGCCCGCGCGCCTCGTGCTCGACCTGGTGGGGCCCGCCGGGCTGAAGACCCGGGGAGCCGGTTTCAATCTCGTCGCGCCCAAGGGCATCCGCTTCGGGACCTTCCCCTCCGCCGACCCGGTGCCCGATGTCGGCGTGACCGACTTCCCCATCCGCGACACGGGCGTCTACGAGCTGAAGAACACGGACAACCTCGGCGACCCGCTGGAGCCCGTCCTCCTCTCCGGCGGCGTCAAGCCGGGCAACCTGCTCACCGTCGGCATCTTCCAGAAGGACCGGCGCGCCACCGCCAAGGATTCCGGCGTGCCGCTCTGCCAGATCGCCCTGGAACTCGACCCCGCGGCTCATCTGGACGCCGGGGTTCCGTTGCCCCTCTCGGTCGTGAAGGCGAAGTACATCGCGGAGGACATCGGCGCCTTCTCCATCACGCCCACCGCCGAGATGGTCACCAAGGCGAAGCCCGTGGACTTCACCCTCGCCGTCGGCCAGCTCCGCTGCAACTGATCCCTTCCGCCCGACCTGCCTCAAGGAGTCTCCATGCATCGCCCGCCCTTCCGTCCGGTGACCTCCCTGGCCCTGGCCTTGGCCCTGGGGCCCCTGCCCGCGGCGGCCCGCACGGCCCC
>DATJFC010000239.1:0-2569 GCA_035495995.1 Holophagaceae bacterium | reverse complement strand
GCGAGACGAGCCGTTCCCACAATTCCTGATGGGTGCTCCCGAAGAGCTCCGGTTTGCGGCGGCGGGCGGCGCCGAGGCCCAGGAACAGGTCCGCCAGCACGAGGGTGCCGGTCTTGGGAAGCCAGGCCGCCCGCCGGCTGTCGAGGATGAGTTCGTCGGAGAGCGCCACCTGCATAGGGCCATTGGACCATAAGCTTTGAGGTGTGACCGAACGATGGCTGGAGCTGGAGTGGGAGGGGCGGCGCCGCCGGGCGCTGCTGCAAGGGGCCGAGGGCTCCGCCCCCGCGCCGCTCCTCGTCGCCCTCCACGGCACCGGCGGCACGCCGCGGCTGATGGCGAAGATCACGGGGTTCACGGCCCGGGCGCCCGGCCTCGTCCTCTATCCGGCCGCGCTGGGTGAGCCCGGAAGCGAGGATCCGGCCCGGGGCGCGGCCTGGAACGCGGGGCCGGGTCTCGGCCATCCCGCCTTTCCGGAAGCCGACGACGCGGGTTTCCTGCGGGCGCTCATCGCGCGCCTGCGCGAAACGCGATCCGTGGACCCTTCCCGCATCCACCTCGCGGGCCTCAGCAATGGCGGGCGCATGGCGTACCGGCTGGCGCTTGAGGCCGCGGACCTCTTCGCCTCCGTCGCCGTGATCGCGGGCGCCTGGGACGGCTCGGGGCCCAAGCCTTCGCGGCCCGTCTCCACGCTCATCTTCCACGGCAGATCGGACCAGCACATCCCCTACGAGGGCGGCCTCGGCGCGAAGGGACGGCGCGTGACGCACCACTCCGCTCCGGAGACGGCTTTCGCGTGGGCGCGGCTCATGGGCTGCGCGCCGAAGATCCAGCGGTCGTCCTCGGGCGCGCACCACCTCGACCTCGCCCGCGCCGCGGATGGAACCGAGGTCGGCCTCTGGACCGTGGAGGGCCAGGGCCACGCCTGGCCCGGTGGCCGCGCCTGGTCGGCGGCGGCGGATTCACCGGTCCGTGACCTCGATGCCACGGCTTTGATCCTGGACTTCTTCGCGCGCCATCCTTCACGCTAGGACATGGCTGTCTGGATGGTCTGGGCTTGCGCGGCGCTTTCTGGCATGGCGGCGGGCGGCCTGTCAGGGATGTTCGGCATCGGCGGCGGCATCGTCCTCGTCCCCGTGCTGGGGGCGCTCCTGGGTATGGGCCAGCACCAGGCGCAGGGCATCTCGCTCGCGACCATGCTCGCGCCCGTGGGCCTGCCCGCGGTGCTGCACTACCGTCAGGCGGGCCACCGCATCCGCTGGAGGCTGGTGGGCTACCTGATCTGCGGATTCGTGCTCGGCGTGACGGCGGGCTCGCTGCTGGCCAACGCCATTCCCGCGCGCCCGCTGCGCTGGGTCTTCATCGGCATGTTACTGCTCATGGCCCTGCGCTACGCCCTCGCGGCGCGGGACCGCAGCGCGCGGGAAGAGCGGCCCGAGCCGCCCCACGCGCACCTGATCGGCTTCGGTCTCGTCGCCGGCGCCGCCGGGGGCCTGATGTCCGGCCTGCTCGGCATCGGCGGCGGCGCCGTCATCATCCCGCTGCTGGCGATCTGGATGGGCATGCCTCAGCACGAAGCCCAGGTGACGAGCCTCGCCCTCATGCTGCCGCCCATCGGCCTGCCCGGCGTGCTTGTCTACGCGGGCGGCCACGGCCTGCCCTGGGTGCTCTTGCTCTTCACGGGCTCGGGTTTCGCGGGCGGGGCCCTGCTGGGCGCGCGCTTCGCGACGGGCATGCGCGGCCGCGCCCTCCAAGCCGGCTTCGCGGGGCTCCTGGTGCTGCTGGCGCTGCTGCTGGCGCTGAGAGCCTGACATAATCGCGGGGAGGAGACCCTCGTGCCCCTGGAAGCCCCGACGCCCCTCTACCAAGGCGAGCGCCTGCGAGACCTGATCCTGTGCTACGCGGGACCCTGGGCCTTCCGTCCCTACTTGAGGAACCGCGAGGACAGCGAGCTGCTCTGGCACGCGCGCCAGGGCGTGCTGCTGGCCTTCGTCGAATGCGTCGTCGCCCTCGTCTTCATCATCACGGGCTTCTTCCCCCTGGTGGGTCCCCTCATCCTCCGCGTCGCCCTGCCGCTCTGGCTGCTCTGGTGCCTCGGCATGAGCGTCGCGAGCATCCTCCAGGCCACCAAGGGCAAGCGCAACCGCATCCCGGTGATCCACCAGTTCGTGGAGTACCTCTGAGGCTCTGGGCTTTTGGCTCTTGCCAGGCTCGGCGTGCGGTCCGTGATGCCGAATTCCGTATGTGGGTCGGCGCAAGCCAGAGTCGAGAGCCTAAAGAATGAGCATCGCGTCGCCGTAGCTGAAGAAGCGGTAGCGCTCTTTCACGGCCTCGGCGTAGCAGGCCTTCGCGAAGCCGGTGCCCAGCCAGGCGCAGACGAGGACGAAGAGGGTGCTTTCGGGCAGGTGGAAGTTGGTGAGGAGCTGGGTGGCGGTGCGCAGCTCGTAGCCGGGCTTGATGAAGATCCGCGTGGCGCCCGCGCGGGCGAGGCGCTCGCCGACCCAGGCGGCCTCCAGCGTGCGCAGCGAGGTCGTGCCCACGCATAGCAGTGGCCGCGAGCGGCTCCGCAGCA
>DATJFC010000238.1:0-2702 GCA_035495995.1 Holophagaceae bacterium | reverse complement strand
GTCATTGGCGGACTCTTCTTCTTCGGAAGCAGCCTTCTGGACACCCTAAGCAACCAGGGCCTGGCGTTCCTCATGGTCGGCGCGATCACATTGATGGTCTGCCTGTGGCTTGGCTCCACCTTCGCGATCGATCGGTGGTATTGGCTTCCCAAAGCCCGGAGGCTCCCAGACATTCCATCCATCCAGTCGGGCTTTTTTGGCCCGCCTCAGGATCATCCCGGTCCACAGTCCACTTCCTCCAGGGGCTTCCGAATCGCGCATAGAGTCAGCGTCGCGGTATTCGTTTTCATTTTCTTTGCCGCCTTCACGGGCTTTTTTCTTCGAGGCCCCAGCTCTTTCTTCATCCGGATTGCAGCATTCCTGATCTATCCCTTCGCCTACATTGCCGCGCGAGCCATCCTCCGTCATTTTCGACGGTAATCCGGAATCAGCTCTTCATCGCGTCAGCACCGGCAGGTAGTCCAGCCAGGGGCCTACGGCGGTCTTGCAGCGCTTGGACATCACGCGCGCGGCCTGGGCGATGTGGCCGAGATCGTGAACGACCCAGGCGGCGAGCAGCTGCTCCAGCGTGACGCGACCGAGGCCCGGATGCATGCCCGTGCGGCGCAGATCCGCGGGCGACAACGCCATCCCGTCCAAAGACGCGAGGTTCTCCGCGCGCAGGCGCTCGAATTCCGCCAGCAGCGCGTCGATCGCCCAGCCCTTCGCCTCGTCCAGGAAGCCGCGGCGGTCGAAGGGCTCGAAGGGCCGCGCCTCGCCGTGTTCCAGGATGATGCGCGTGCGCGGCATCCAGTCGGTGCGCTCGCCGAAGATCAGATGGGCGAGCACATCGCGGGCGCTGAAGGTGTCCGGGCCCTCGTCCGCCTCCAGCCATGGGTCCTGAAGCCCCGTGAACCAGGCGCGGAACACGGATGGCGTGCGCGCCAACTGGGCCTTGGCTTCTTCCAGGTCGAAGGGCATGACCACCTCCCCGAGCACCCTAGCAGGCTGAAGGAGGGCGTTCCCGGGAAAGCGCACAAATACGCAACTTGGGGGTTGCGCGATATTCCAGGATGCCTAATATGCAATCTGGAGGTTGCACATGATCACCACGAGCACCGATCGCATCGAGAAAGAAGTCCTGCTGAAAGCCCCGCCGGCGCGGGTCTGGAAGGCCCTGTCGGATCCCCAGGAATTCGGGACCTGGTTCCGCATGGAGCTGGACGCCGCCTTCACGCCGGGCCAGACGATCCAAGGCCGCATCACGCACCCGGGCTACGAACATGTCCGCCTGGAGCTGCGGGTGGAGCGCATGGAGGCCGAGCGCCACCTCTCCTACCGCTGGCACCCCGGCGCCCTGGACGTGACCCGTGACTACTCCCAGGAGCCCATGACCCTGGTGGAGTTCTGGCTGGAGGCCGCGGAGGGCGGCACCCGGCTGAAAGTCGTGGAATCCGGCTTCGACCGGCTGCCACCGGGGCGCCGCGACGAGGCCTTCCGCATGAACGAGGGCGGCTGGAAGGGCCAGCTCGTCAACATCCAGCGCCATGTCGAGAACTGAAGCCCTCTCCCCTTCGAAACTGAAGGACGCGGCGCCGCTGTTCGCCGCGCTGGGCGACGCCACGCGCCTGGGCCTGCTCGTGAGCCTCTGCGCCAGCGGCCCCGCCTCGTTGACGCGTCTCAGCAGCCGCTTCGAGGTGTCCCGGCAGGCCATCACCAAGCACCTGGAGGTGCTGTCCGAGGCCGGCCTCGTCCACAGCGGCCGGGAAGGCCGCGAGCGCATCTACGCCATCGAGCCCAAGCGCCTGGCCGATGCCCACGCCTATCTGGACCGCATCTCCCGCCAATGGGACGAGGCGCTGGAGCGGCTCCAGGCCTTCGTCGAAACCGATCACCCCTAGCGCGGATCCCGCGCGTCCATCCACCCGCGGGCCGCCCGGCCCCTTCTGAAAGGCATCCCATGCCTCAGCCCTGGTCTGCCCTGTTCCAGATCAACCAGAACCCGCTCATGACGCTGAACCTCGAAGGCGTCACCCAGGCGATGGCCGACCGCGCCCCCGCCGACGGCGTCAACTCCATCACCTGGCTCCTGCGCCATATCCTCGCGTACCGGCTGGAGACGCTCGCGGCGCTCGATGCGCCGTCCACGCCTCCCCTGCCCGAGCCCCGGACCCTCGTCGACCTGGCGGCCGCCATCGGCGGAACGCAGCCCGCCCTCGCCCGCGCCTTCGACGCGGTGGCGGACTGGACCGTGGTGAAGCGCCATCCGGCCCTGCCTTCGCCGATGCCGCTGGACCAGATCGTCGGCACCTTCCTCGTCCACGACGCCTACCACGCCGGCCAGCTCGGCATGGCCCGCAGGCTTCTCGGCCTTCCGGGCGCGATCAAGGGCCCCGCGGAACGGGTCCACGCCTGAGCCGGAAAGACGAAGGCCACGAAGGAATCCTTCGTGGCCTTCGTCCTTCTTCGTGCCTTCGTGGTGAGGGTTCAGATCAGAACTGGTTCCAGAGGTACTGGTTCGTGACCTCGTGGTGGAACATGATCTCGCCCTCCTTGACGCGGGTGCCGAGGGCCTTGGGACAGCGTTCCGCCTGGGCCATCTTGATGTCCGCGAACTTCTCGTGGACGGCCTCGCCCAGCAGCTCGGACATGAACTTGCTGCCCTTGAAGAGGCGGATGGCGTCGAAGATGTTGTCAGGGAGGAAGCGGGTGCGCGCGCGCTT
>DATJFC010000237.1:0-12390 GCA_035495995.1 Holophagaceae bacterium | reverse complement strand
CGCGTCTGAGGGTCGTCGCCGACCTCGCGGCCGAAGCCCTGCGCGAGGACCGCGTGCTCCTCGTGGCCTCGGCCATGGCGGGCGTGACGGACCTGCTGGCGGAGGGCGCGCGCGAAGCCGCCGCGGGCCGGCCCAACGACGCCGCGCCGCGCTTCCGCGCCGCGCACCAGGCGGCGCTGGAGGAGCTCGGCCTCGGCGGAAGCGGCCTCACCCTCCGCCTCGACGCGCTCGCGGCGGAATTGGCGGACCTCTTCAAGGGCGTGGCCCTCGTGCGCGACTGCGCGCCGAAGGTGTGGGCGCGCATCCTCAGCGCCGGGGAGCGCGGATCCTGCGCGCTGCTCGCCGCGCTGCTGGAGTCCCGCGGTCTGCAGTGCCTGGAACTGGATCCGGCGGAAGTGCTGATCTGCGCGGGCGATCCGCGCGAGGCCGCCCCGCGCCGGGAGCTGATCCGCGCGCGCCTGGCCGCCTATCACGCGAGCGGCGCGCCCCTCGCGCTGCTGCCCGGCTTCTTCGGCGGCGACGAACGCGGAGAGCCCATGCTCCTCGGGCGCGGCGGCTCCGACTTTTCGGCGGCGCTGGCGGCCGCGGCGGTGGACGCGCGGCTGCTGGAGATCTGGACCGATGTGGACGGCGTCCACACGGCCGATCCGCGCCTCGTGCCCGACGCGGGCTTCCTCGCGGAGCTGAGTTACGAGGAGGCCATGGAGCTCGCGCATTTCGGCGCCAAGGTGCTGCATCCGCGCACGCTGCTGCCCGTGCGCGACGCGGGCATCCCCCTGCGCGTGCGCAACAGCCTGCGCCCCGAGGCGCCGGGCACCCTCGTCCGCGCGCCCCGAGAAGGGGCGCGGCCGGCGGCGCGGGGCATCACCCTGCTGCGCGACGCGGCGCTGCTGGACCTCTCCGGCCCCGGCCTGCGCGGCGTCCCGAGCGTGGCCGCCAAGGCCTTCACGGCGCTGGCGGCGCGGGACATCGCCGTCGTGCTCGTGACTCAAGGATCCAGCGAATGCTCGCTCACGCTCTGCCTGCGCGACGCGGATCTCGCCGCCGCCGAAGAGGCCCTCCAAGGCGCCTTCGAGGCGGAGCTGGCGGCAGGCCTCTTGGAGCCGGTCCGCCACCGGCGCGGCCTCGCCATCCTCTCCCTGGTGGGCGACGGCATGCGCCACCACAGCGGCGTCTGCGGCGCGCTCTTCGGATCGCTCGGCGCCGCGGGCTGCAATGTCGTCGCCATCGCCCAGGGCTCCAGCGAGCGCTCCATCTCGGCCGTGGTGGCGGCCCAGGACGCCGACCGCGCCCTCGTCGCCGCCCACTGCCGCTTCTTCGGCGAGCCTGGGCGCCTGGATCTCTGCCTCATGGGCGTCGGCTGCGTGGGCGGCCAGCTGCTCGAGCTGCTGGCCCATCGCTCGCGGCACGGCGGCGGCTCGGACCTGCGCCTCTGCGCCGTGGCCAATTCGAAGCGGATGAAGCTGGACCCGAAAGGCCTGGACCCGGCGCGCGCGAAGGCGATCCTCGAGGCCGAGGGCGAGCCCCTGGACCTCCTTCGCCTGCGGGCCTTCGCCGCCGCCCAGGGGGGCACGCCGGTGATGGTGGACTGCACGAGCTCGGAAGGGCTCAGCGACGCCTACGAAGCCTTCGTGGAGGCGGGCTTCCACCTGGTGGCCGCCAACAAGAAGATGAGCAGCGGTCCGCTTCCGCGCCTGCGCCAGGTCCGCGCCGCGCTCGCGCGCCGCAAGCGGCGCTTCCTCAACGAGACGAGCGTGGGCGCCGGGCTTCCGGTGCTGGCGCCGCTCCAGGAGCTGCGATCCGCCGGAGACGAGCTGCGGCGCGTCGAAGGCGTGCTGAGCGGATCCCTCTCCCTCATCTGCGGCCTGCTGGAAGAAGGCGTCCCGTTGAGCGAAGCGGTGCGGCAGGCGCGCGAAACGGGCACCACCGAGCCGGATCCCCGCGAGGACCTTTCGGGCCTCGATGTGGCGCGGAAGGCCCTCATCCTCCATCGCGAGCTGGGCGGAGCGCTGGAACTGGAGCAGGTCGCGGTAGAAGGCCTGCTCCCCGCGGGCTTCGACGCCAGCGGCAGCGTCGAGCAGTTCATGGAGAACTTGAAGGCGCTCGATGCGCCTTTCCGCCTGCGGCTCCAGACGCTGAAGGCCGAGGGGCGCGTGCTCCGCTTCGTCGCCGCCGCGGACAAAGACGGTTGCGGCGCGGGCCCCCGATGGCTCGAGGCGGATCATCCGCTGGCTTCGGTGAGGGGCGGCGAGAACGCCCTCAGCGTCAGCACCGCGGCCTATTCGCCGCGGCCCCTCGTCGTGCGCGGCTACGGCGCGGGCGCGCGCGTCACCGCGCTCGGCGTCCTCGGGGACGTGCTCAAGCTGGCGGTGGCGCCGTGAGCGCCATCCGCGTCTTCGCGCCCGCCTCCATCGGCAACCTGGCCGCGGGCTTCGACACCCTGGGCGCCGCCCTGCGCCCCGTGGAGGGGCCGCCCCTGGGCGACCGGGTGGAGGTCCGCGCGTCGGATCGCGCGACCCTCACCTGGGACGGCCCTTTCGCGGCGCAGCTGCCGGAGGATCCGGCCCGCAACCTCGCACTGCGCGCCTGCGATGCCTTCGCCCGCGCCTGGGGCCATGATCTGCCGCCGCTCGCCATGCACCTGCACAAGGGCCTGCCCGTGGGCAGCGGGCTCGGCTCCAGCAGCGCGACGGTCGTGGCGACGCTGCGCGCCCTCGACCTGTTTTTCGAGCGTCCCCTGGATGATGAACGCCTGCTGCGCGCCGCGGGCGATGCGGAAGCCCACGCCTCCGGCGCGGTCCACCTCGACAATGTCGCGCCCGCGCTGCTCGGCGGCCTGCGCTTCATGGACGCCCTCGGACGCGCCGTCGCGCTGCCCTTCCCCGGCGATCTCCGCTTCGTCATCGCCATGCCCGAGCTGAACCTGCTCACCCGCGACGCGCGCGCCGTGCTGCCGGGAGCGGTCCCGCTCGCGCTCGCGCTGGACCACGCCCGCAACCTCGCCTCGCTGACGCACGCGCTCCACGCCGGAGACCGCGATCTGCTGAAGGCCACGCTGCGGGACCTCATCGCCGAGCCCCATCGCGCGCGCCTCGTCCCTGGCTTCCGCGAGACCCAGGCCGCGGCGCTGGAGGCCGGCGCCTGGGGTTGCAGTCTCAGCGGCGCGGGTCCCGCGTTGTTCGCCGTGGCGGAAGCGGATCGCGCCGCGGCCATCGGGGACGCCATGCGCGGAGCCTGGTCCGCCCGCGGCGTCGTTTCCCGCGCCTTCGTCTGCGCCCTCGATACCGAAGGCGCGCGCGAGGTGCGGCCATGACCTTCGTCAGCACCCGCGACGCCGGCCATCGCCTCTCCTTCGAGGAGGCCGTGCTCCGCAACCTGCCGGACGATGGCGGCCTCTTCATGCCCGAGCGTCTCGATCCGCTCCCGGATGTGGATGCGGTCCTGAACCTGCCCTGGCACGCGCGCAACGGCCTGCTGCTCCATCACCTCAGCGGCGCCTGGAACGCGGCGGTTTGGGAGGCTATCTCCCGCGAGGCGCTCGATTTCTCCGTGCCGCTGGTGGAAGTGGATGAGCGCATGTCCGCGCTGGAGCTCTTCCATGGCCCCACGCTCGCCTTCAAGGATGTGGGCATCCGCGTCATGGCCGCCGTGCTCGCGCGGCTTTCCGCGAAGCAGAGGCTCGTGCTCACGGCCACCTCCGGCGACACGGGCGCGGCCGTGGCCCACGCCTTCTGGCGGCGCCGGGGGTTCCGCGCGGCGGTGCTCTATCCCGCGCGGGGCGTGACGCCTTCGCAGGAGCGCCAGATCGCGGGCCTCGGCGCCAACATCCACGCCTTCGCGGTGGAGGGCGGCTTCGACGCCTGCCAGTCCCTCGTGAAGGCCTGCTTCGCGGACGGGGCGCTATCGGAGGAATTGGGGCTCATCAGCGCCAACTCCATCAACGCGAGCCGGCTGCTGGCGCAAACGCTCTACTACGCCGAAGCGGCGGCCGAACTCCGCCGGAAGGGCGCAGGCGCAGCCGTCTTCGCCGTGCCCTGCGGCAACTTCGGCAACCTCTGCGCGGGCCTCCTCGCGCGGCGCATCGGCCTTCCCATCGCCGGGCTCGTGGCCGCCTCCAACGCCAACCGCGCGGTTCCCGACCACCTGGACGGCGGGCCCTACCGGCCGCGCCCCAGCCTCGCGACGCTGAGCAACGCCATGGACATCGGCGACCCCAGCAACTGGGAGCGCATCGACTGGCTCCACGGCCGGGATGCCGGCGCGACGCGGCGCGCGCTGCGATGGGAATCCCTCGATGACGACGCGACGCTGGATTCCCTGCGCGCGTTGCGCGCTCAAGGCTACACGGCCGATCCCCACGGCGCCGTGGCCCACGGCGCGCTCCGCCGCCAGCTGCGTCCAGGGGAACGCGGCGTCTTCCTGGCGACGGCGCATCCGGCCAAGTTCCGGGAAGCCCTCGCCGCGCGCCTGGGCTGGGACCTGCCATCGCCCGACGCATTGCGCGACCTGGAGACACGCTCCCTTTCCACCACGCCCCTCGCGGACGATCTGACCGCGCTCAAAGCCCGCCTCCGTTCCCTTCCTGCTCCGGACCCGTCATGACCCGATCCAAGATCCCCGTCACCGTGCTGGGCGCCACCGGCGTCGTGGGCCAGCGTCTGCTGCGGCGGCTCGCGGACCATCCCTGGTTCGAAGTGGCCCACCTCGCCGCGTCGGGCCGGTCCGCCGGCAAGCGCTACGGCGACCTGCCCTGGCGTTTGAGCGGCGCGCGGCCTGAGCGCTTTGACGAGATGTTGCTGGAGGAAGCCTCGCCCTCCGTGGTCTTCGCGCCGGTCGTCTTCAGCGCGCTGGACGCGGGCACCGCGCGGGAGCTCGAACCCGCCTTCGCCGCGGCGGGCGCCGTGGTCTGCTCCAACGCCTCGGCCTTCCGCATGGAAGCCGATGTGCCGCTGCTCATCCCGGAGATCAACGCCGCGTCGCTCGATCTCGTCGCGGCGCAACGGCGGGGCCGCGGGTGGAAGGGCGCGATCCTCTGCAATCCCAACTGCACGACGACCATCCTCGCGCTCGCGCTGTCGCCCCTGCACGCGGCCTTCGGCGTGGAGGCCGTGTTCATGGCGAGCCTCCAGGCCGCCAGCGGCGCGGGGCATCCGGGCGTCCCGAGCCTGGACCTGCTGGGCAATGTCGTCCCGCACATCGGCGGCGAGGAAGAGAAGGTGGAAGAGGAGTTGCCGAAACTCCTCGGAGGCCCCCTCTCCATCTCCGCGCTCTGCCATCGCGTGCCCGTGATCGAGGGCCACACCGAAGCCGTCAGCGTGCGGTTGAAAGGATCGCCTTCCGTCGAGGCGGCTCGCCAGGCCCTGCGGCAATGGCAGCCGGCCCTGGGCCTACCCTCGGCGCCCGCGCGGCCCCTCCAGTTCCACGAGGCGCCGGACCGCCCCCAGCCGCGTCTCGACGCCGAGAGCGGGGGCGGCATGGCCGTCCACCTCGGCCGCCTGCGGGCCTGTCCGGTCTTCGGCCTCAAGTTCACGGCCCTGGGCTCCAACACGGAGCGTGGCGCGGCGGGGGGCGCCCTGCTGAACGCAGAGCTGGCCGTGGCGAAGGGCCTGGTCGGCTGATCCGGGGCCTCGGGGCTTGCGCGGGGGAGGCATCCGGTCTATTTTTTGAGTGATCACTTAAAAATGGTGGCGAATGGGGCGGCCGAAGGCCTTCGACATGGACGAGACGCTGGGGGCCGCGATGGGCGCCTTCCGGGCCCGCGGCTTCGAGGCCACCTCGCTGAAAGGCCTGGAATCCCTCACGGGCCTGGGCGCCGGAAGCCTCTACAACGCCTTCGGCAGCAAGGAGGCGCTCTTCCTCGCCGCCCTGGACCACTACAACGAGCGCGTCGTGAAACGGCGCATCGCCACCTACCTGAAGGGCGAGTCCCCCGTCCGCGAACTCCGCGCCCTCTTCCTCTCGACCTTGAAGGAGCCCGGAGGCACGACCCACGGCTGCCTGCTCACCAACAGCGCCATCGAATTCGCCGGATCCAACGCGCCGGTCGCGGCCAAGGTGGAGGACGGCTTCGAGCTGCTGGAGAGGGCCTTCCAGCGGCAATGCCGGACGGCGCGCGACCTCGGCCTCGCGCCTTCTTCCCTCGACCCGCGCCGCGCCGCGCTCCGCCTCCTGCACGCTTACCAAGGCCTGCTGGTGCTCGTCCGCTCCGGCCGCCGGGCCGGGCTCGCGGCGCTTGTCGACGACACCCTGAATGGGCTCTTCCAAGGAGTTTGAGATGATCGACGACCTCTGGCGCCGCTACGCCCGCGTCTGGAGCCTGGAAGGCGCCGAGCGGGACGCCGAGCTGCGCGCCTGCCTCGATGACGGCGTGGCCTACGCCGATCCGAACATCTCGCTGGCCGGCATCGCCCCCTTCGCCGCCTACATGGACGGCTTCCGCGCATCATTCCCCGGCCACGCCTTCCGCATCCACGCCGTCGCCGCCCATCACGGGGGCAGCCTCGCGCGCTGGGACCTCGTGGACAGCCACGGCGCCCTCGTCTTCCCTGGACTCAGTTTCGGCCTCTTCACGGCGGATGGCCGCTTCCAGAAACTCCACGGGTTCTTCGGCGGCCTCGAGGCGTTGCTCCAGTGAAAGCCGATGACGCCTTCGCGGCGGCCCTGGAGGACCTGCTGGCGCCCCTTGGCCCCATCCGCCGCGCGCGCTTCTTCGGCGGCCAAGGCCTGCGCTGCGGCGGCTCGCAGTTCGCGATGCTCATGAAGGGCAGGCTCTACCTGCGCGCGGATGGGGCGCTGGCCGCGCGGCTCAGGGCGCTGGGTTCGGAGCCGTTCACCTACCAGACCCGGCGGGGTCCTGTCACCGTGGGCGCCTACCACGAGGTGCCCGTGGACCTGCTCGACGACCCCGAGGCGCTGCGGGAGCTGGCGGCCCTGGCGCTCGCCGCCGCGCGGTCCGCGCCATGAAAGAGGCCCCGTCGCCGGGGCCTCTTCTCCTCGTCCCGGCGGAGCCGGTCAGGGCCGGGCCGCCTCTTCCGCGCCCACTTCCGTCTTGTGGGCCAGTTCGGCGTGGTGGTCGGAGCCCAGCAGCATGTAGAAGGCCGGCACCACGAAGAGCGTGAACAGGGTGCCGATGCTCAGGCCCGTGAAGATCACCACGCCCATGTTGATGCGGCCCGCCGCGCCCGCGCCGCCCGCGATGACCAGCGGGAAGACGCCCAGCACCATGGCCGCGGTGGTCATGAGGATGGGCCGCAGGCGGATGGACGAGGCCTCGATGATGGCCTCGAGCTTGTTCCGCCCGGCGCGCTGGAGCTCGTTGGCGAACTCCACGATGAGGATGCCGTGCTTGCTGATGAGGCCCATGAGCGTCACGAGCCCCACCTGGGTGTAGATGTTCAGCGACACCTTGGTGATGGCGAGCTTGGGCAGGAAGACGCCCACCCAGGGGAGGGCGAAGATGAAGGTCATCGCGCCGAAGAGGGCCAAGGGCACCGAGATCAGGATGATGACGGGATCCCGGAAGCTGTTGAACTGGGCCGAGAGCGTCAGGAACACGATGATGATCGCGAAGAGCATCGTGATGAGGAAGCCGCCGGACTCCTGGACGTACTGCCGGGACACGCCGGAATAGTCAGCCGAATAGCCCGATGGCGCGACCTCCTTCAGCGTCTTCTGCATGAAGGCCAGCGTGTCCGCCTGGGCGCCGGCGGGCACGCCCGAGATCGTCGCGGAGTTGAGCTGCTGGAAGTGGCTGATGGATTCCGGAACCACCGAATGCGTCAGGCTCGCCACGGTGGAGGCGGGGATGACGGAGCCGTCCGGCGTGCGGATGTAGTAGTCCAGCACCTGGTCCGGGTTGAGCCGGTCCGCCTGCAGCACCTGCGGGATCACCTTGTAGGAGCGGCCCTGGATGGAGAAGTAGTTCACGTAGCCGCCGCCCAGCGCGGCGCTGAGGGAGCCGCCCACCTCCGCCTGCGTGAGGCCCAGCTGGGACACGAGGTCCTTGTCCAGCGTGACGGTGCTCTGGGGCTTGTCGATCTTGAGGTCCGAATCGACGAAGTAGAACAGGTGGCTGTCCTTGGCCTTCTGGAGCACGGCCTGCGTCACCTCGTTCAGGTTCGAGAAGGGCTGCGTCGTCTTGATGACGAACTGGAAGGGCAACCCCTGGGAGCCCGGCAGGGGCGGGAACTGGAAGACCGCGACCCGCGCGCCCGGGATGCCGACGGAGAGCTTCGTCTGGAGGTCCTTCTGGATCTCGTCGGCGCTGCGGCTGCGCTGCTCCCAGTCCTTCATGAGCATGCCGCCGATGCCCTGGTTGGCCGTGGGCACGCCCGTGAGCTGGAACATCTGGTCGTACTCGGGCTCGGCGCGGGAGATCTGGAAAGCCTGCTCCGCGTAGCGGACCATCTGCTGGGGCGTCGCGTTGGGCGGCCCCTGGATGTTGTAGAGCACGATGCCCTGGTCCTCGGCCGGCGCCAGCTCGGACTTGGACAGCTTGAAGAGGCCGAGCATGACAAGGAGCAGCAGCAGGCCCATCACCACCGGGACCTTCCAGGTGGCGAGGATGTTCCGGAGCATGCGCTGGTAGCGGTTGTGGACGCGCTCGAACTGGTGGTCGATCCACATGACGAAGCGGCCGCTATCCTGCTCGGGCTTGAAGAAACGCGAGCACATCATCGGCGACAGCGTGAGCGCCACGATGCCGGACACGGCGACGGCGCCGGCGAGCGTGAAGGCGAACTCGGTGAAGAGGCTGCCGGTGAGGCCGCCCTGGAAGCCGATGGGCACATAGACCGCCACCAGCACCACGGTCATGGCGAGGATGGGGCCGCCCAGCTCGCGGGCCGCCTGGAGCGCGGCCTGCATGGGCGTCTTGCCCTCCTTCATGTGGCGGTCGGCGTTCTCCACGACGATGATGGCGTCGTCCACCACCAGGCCGATGGCCAGCACCAGCGCCAGCAGCGTGAGCAGGTTGATGGAGTAGCCGAAGGCCAGCATCACGAAGAAGGTGCCCACCAGGGACAGGGGCATGGCGATGACCGGGATGATCACCGCGCGGAAGGTCCCCAGGAACAGGTAGATCACCAGCGTGACGATGATCAGCGCCTCCAGCAGCGTCTTGATGACCTCGTAGATGGAGGTGTTGATGAACTTCGTGGCGTCGTAGACGATCTCGCCCGTCACGCCGTTGGGCAGCTGGGACTGGACGTCGGGGAAGGCCAGGCGCACGCGCTTGGCCACGTCGAGGATGTTGGCCTCGGGAGCCACCTTGATGCCGATGAACACCGACTTGCGGCCGCCGAAGGCGACGTTGAAGTCGTAGTTGTCCGCCCCCAGCGTCACATTCGCCACATCGTCCAGGTGGACGGCGGCCCCGCCGCTCTGGCGGATGATGAGCCGCTTGAACTCGTCCACCGTGTGGAGGTCCGTGGCGGCGGTGAGGTCCACGCTCACCATCTGGCCCTTGGTGGTGCCGACGGCGGAGAGGTAGTTGTTGGCGACCAGCGCCTGCTGCACGTCCGCGGCCGTGACGCCGTGGGCGGCCATGCGCTGGGGGTCCAGCCACGCGCGCAGCGCGAAGTTGCGGGCGCCGAGGATCTCGGCGGTCTGCACGCCGTCGATGGAATCCAGCTTGGGCTTCACGACGCGGGTGAGGAAGTCCGTGATGTTGTTGGTGGGCAGCACCTCGCTGTAGAAGCCCATGTACATCGCGTCCGTCGTCTGCCCCGTCTGCACGGTGATCACCGGCGCCTGGGCCTGGGGCGGCAGCTGGTTCTTCACGGCGTTCACCTGGGTGGTGATCTCCGTGAGGGCCTTATTGGCGCTGTAGTTGAGGCGGAGCGTGCATGAGATGGACGATACGCTGTTCACGCTGCTCGACGACATGTAGTCGATGCCCTGCGCCTGGGAGACCGAGGCCTCCAGGGGCTGCGTGATGAAGCCCGCCACCGTCGCCGCGTCGGCGCCGTAGTACGCGGTGCTGATGGTGACCACCGCGTTCTCGGTCTTGGGGTACTGGTTGACCGGAAGGCCGAACACCGAGCGCAGGCCCAGCACGACGATGAGCATGCTGACCACCAGGGCCAGGACAGGCTTCCGGATGAAGAGATCGGTGAAGTTCATCTCCTGCGCCTCACTGTTCCTGGGGCGCGGGGTTCGGGTCGTTGGTCGGAACGACGCCCGCGTTGTTGGGGGCGAGCGGCGTCCCGTTCTTCAGCTTCAGCCCGCCGCTGGTGACGACCACGGCGCCCTCGTCGAGCCCTTTGAGGACCGCGACCTGGTCGCCGCGGGCCGGGCCGGTGGTGACGAACACCTGCTGGGCCACCAGGCCCTCCTTCTTCTTCCCGTCCGGGCCGACCGCCTCGCCCTTCTTAGCGATGAAGACGGTCGCGCCGTAGGGGTTGTAGGTGATGGCCGTCTGCGGGAGCGTGAGGTACTTCTGCTTGGAGCCCACCTCCAGCGCCACGCTGGCGAACATGCCGGGCACGAGCTGGCGCTTGGGATTCGGGAGGGTCGCCTCGACCTGCACATTGCGCGTGCCGGGGTCGACCTTGGGATTCACGGCCGTCACCCTGCCGGTGAAGGCCTGGCCGCCGAACGCGTCGAGAGAGAGGTCCACCTTCTGGCCGTTGGTCAGCTTGGCGAGCTCGCGCTGGGGCAGGTAGAAGTCCACGTAGATGGGATCCATCTGCTGGAGGGTGACCACGGAGACGCCCGAGTTGATGAAGCTCCCGGGGCTGGTGGTGATGAGGCCCACCTGGCCGGAGAAGGGGGCCACCAGGCGCTTCTTCGCCAGCACGGCGGCGGCCTGCTGCACGGCGGCCTCCTTCGCCTTGTAGTCGGCGTCCGCCGCGTCGAAGTCGCCCTGGCTGATGGCGTGGATCTCCAGCTGCTCCTTGGCGCGCTGGAGGTTCACCTTGGACAGGTTCGCGCCGGCCTGGAGCTGGCGCAGCTGGGCCGCCTCCACGGAATCGTTCAAGGTGACCAGGGGCTGGCCCTGGCGGACCAGGCTGCCCGGCTTGGCCCCGATCTGGGTGACGACGCCCGAGACCTCGAACGCCAGATCCGCGCCGTGGATGGCGCGGATCGTCCCGACCGCGTTGAGCGTCGGCTGCCACTCGTCGTAGGCGGCGGTCGTGGTCGTGACCGTCTGGGGCGGCTCGCCCTTGGGCGAGCTACTGATCATCTTGACCAGGCCACCGGCGAAGACGGCCGCGAGGATCACGACCAGCGCCAGCACGAGGAGGATCATCACGATCATCCGCTTCGCCGTGCTGGGCTTGGGCAAGTTCAGGTCGGGGCTGGTCTCCAGTTCCATGGGCGGCTCCATTCGGGTTCAGGTCTGAGTCGTGAGAGGGGTCAGGGCTTCGCGCCGGCCTGGCGCTGCGGCCAGCCGCCGCCGAGGGCGGCGTAGAGGGCGGCGGTGTCGGAGAGCCGCGCGGCCCGGGCCTGGATGTAGCCGATGCGGGCCTGCTGCCACTGGCGCGTGGCGTCCAGCAGCTGCAGGTAGCTGGCGGCGCCGAGGCGGTACGAGGCCTTCACGAGGTCCAGCGATTTCGCCGCGGCCTGCTCCGCCTGGGACTGGGCCGCGAGCGCGTCCGCGTCGTACTGGAGCGCGTTCAGCGTGTCGGAGACATTGGCGAAGGCGTTGAGCACGGAGGCGCGGTAGGCGGCGGAGGCGCCGTCGAGGCCCGCCTCCGCCGCGCGCTTCTGGGCCCGCAGGCTGCCGCCGTGGAAGATGGGCTGCAACAGGTTGAGGCCCAGGCTCCAGCTCGTGGTGGTGTCCTTGAAAAGGTCCTTCGTCTGCGTCGCCGCGGAGCCGTAGGAACCGCCCAGCGTGATCTGGGGCAACAGGTTCGCCGTGGCGAGGCCCACCTGCGCCGTGGCCGCGTGGAGCTGCGCCTCGGCCGCGAGGACATCGGGCCGCTGGCGCACGAGTTCGGAAGGCAGCGTGAGCGGAACGCCCGCGGGCAGCGTGTAGCCCGCGAGATCGGCGCCGGAGGCGGGGCCCTCGCTGGGCATGCGGCCCATGAGCACCGCGAGCTGGTTGCGCACCGTGGCCGAGGCGAGCTGCAGCGGCGCGAGCTGCGCCTGCGCGCTGGCGAGCTGGGACTGCACGGCGAGCAGGTCGCCCTGGCTCTTCACGCCGATGGCGTACTGCTTGGCCGCGAGGTCCGACTGCTCCTGCAGCAGCTTCACCACTTCCTGGACGGCGGCCGTCTGCTCCTGCAGCGCGGCTTCCTGGAAGGTGGCCGTCGCGACATTCGACGCGAGGCTGAGCTCGGCGCCCTCCAGCAGCCAGCGCTGGTAGTCGGCCTGGGCCTGCTTCAGCTCCACGCCGCGACGCACGCCGCCGTAGAGGTCCAGCGTGTAGGACACGCTCACCGAGGC
>DATJFC010000236.1:0-2729 GCA_035495995.1 Holophagaceae bacterium | reverse complement strand
GGAAGCCTGCCAGGAGTCCGCCCATGAGCCGTCGAGGCAAAGTCTGGATCGCGATCATCGGGGGCGTGGTGCTCATCGCCGGCCTGGCCGCGGTCTTCGGCCACGGGGGCGATGACTCGGACAAGTTCTCCTGGGACTCGCTCTCCAAAGGCGACATCCGCGAAGTCATCAGCGCCAGCGGGGAGATCCAGGCGAAGACGCGCATCAACATCGGCACGACGCTGGCGGGCGAGATCAAGTCCATCCCGGTCGTGGACGGCCAGGATGTGAAGAAGTGCGACCTGCTCGTGACGCTCGACCGCGTGCGCCTGGGCCAGGCGGTGGCGCAGGCCCGCGCCGCGGTGGAGGGCGCGCAGCGCGACCAGTCGCGCCTGAAGGCCGCCATGGAGACGGCCGAGTCCACCTTCAAGCGCCAGGACGCGTTGCGCCAGCAGGGCCTCATCAGCGACGAGGAGTGGCGCCAGGCTAAGCTCGCCAAGGACAGCTCGGAGCTGAGCTATCAGGCCGGGCAGACCCAGGTAGCGCAGATGGCGGCCAACCTCGGGCAGGTGCAGGACACGCTCGACAAGGGCGAACTGCGCGCGCCCATCGACGGCAAGGTGACGAGCCTCAAGGCCGAGATGGGCGAGATGGCCATCCCCGGGCAGAGCAACCTGCCCGGCGCGACGCTCATGATCATCTCGGACATGCACGACCTGATGGCGGAGGTGAAGGTCAACGAGAGCGAGGTCGTGCGCCTCCACCCCGGCCAGGACGCCCAGGTGGCCGTGGATAGCCTGCCGGGCCGGGTCTTCAACGCGAAGGTCTCCGAGGTCGCCACCGGCAGCGAGGGCGGCACGGGGCAGGACGCCAACATGTACCTCGTGAAAGTGGCGATCGACATGTCCGGGCCGGACATCGCCATGCTGCGCCCTGGCATGAGCGCGCGCGCGGTGATCCTCTCCCGCAAGGTGGAGGGCGCGCTCCGGGTTCCCCTCCAGGCCGTGCTGGAGAAGGACATGAGCCCCGAGGACGCGGCTAAGAAGGGGCTCCTGGTCTCGCCCACCCGCAATGTCGTGATGGTGGTGAAGAACGGCCGCGCGGAGGAGCGCGAGGTTCAGCTGGGCATCGCCGACACCCAGGACTTCGAGGTCAAGGGCGGGCTTTCGGAGGGCGAAAAGGTGCTCACGGGCCCCCTGCGCAAGCTGCGGGAGCTCAAGGACCGCGCGCCTGTGGAGCTGAAGGACAAGTCCGACTCCCAGATCGAGGCCGAGGCTGAGAAGCGCAAGAGCCGGGGCTCCCGATGAACATCCAGGAGCCGGTCTCCGCCGCCGTAAGGGCCCTCAACGCGAACAAGCTCCGCAGCGCGCTGACCACGCTGGGCATCATCATCGGCGTGGCGGCCGTGATTGTGGTCGTGAGCCTCATCCAGGGGCTCCAGAAGAGCGTGCTCAAGCAGATCGAGAAGGCCGGCAGCCAGACCCTCTTCATCCGGCCCGTCTTCCCCACGGACATGCCCTTCGCCGAGTACCTGAAGATCAAGAACAAGGACCTCACGCTGGAGGACATGCGGGCCCTGGGCCGCGCCGTCCCCCAGATCACGCAGCTGACGCCGCTCTTCTTCACGGGCGCGGAGGTGAAGGCCGAAGGGCGCGGCACCACCGTGAACCTGGTGATGACGGACGAGAGCTACTTGGAGCTGAACAGCATCAACCTCACGGCGGGGCGCAACTTCGTGCCTTCGGACCTGCGGCTGCAGAACAAGGTCGCCATCGTGGGGCCGCATGTCCTGGAGAAGCTGGGCATCCAGGGCAATCCCCTGGGCCGCCTCATCCAGACGCCCACCCAGTCGCTGGAGATCATCGGCGTGCTGGAGGAGCAGGGCAGCTCCCTAGGCAACGATCCCGACAGCAACATCCTCATGCCGCTCACCACGGGCCTCGCCACGCTCTCGGACGCGAACCGGCGCCAGCTTTTCTTCCAGGCGCGCATCGACCCCAAGCTCACCGCGGATGACGGCGCGGATCTCCTGACGGAGGCGCTGCGCCGCATCAAGGGCCTCCGGGCGGGCGAACCCGAGGGCTTCAAGGTCTTCAGCCCCAAGCAGATCACCAGCATCATCGGCGGCATCACCGGCGCCATCACCGCCGTGGCCGGCGGCATGGTCTCCATCGCCCTCCTCGTGGGCGGCATCGGCATCATGAACATCATGCTGGTGAGCGTGACGGAGCGCACCCGGGAGATCGGCGTGCGCAAGGCCGTGGGCGCCAAGCGCGGCGACGTCCTCCTCCAGTTCCTCGTGGAGGCCGCCTTCCTCTGCATCGCGGGCGGGGCCATGGGCATCTGCCTCGGCTTTGTGGTCGGCGCGGCGCTGGGCAAGGCCCTCTTCGGCTCGGTGGGCACGGTCCCGCTCTGGGCCGTCGTGTCCGCCTTCGCCGTGCCCGCCGCCATCGGCCTCGTCTTCGGCCTCTATCCGGCGGCGAAGGCCAGCAAGCTGGATCCCATCGAGGCTCTCCGCTACGAGTGACCGTTCATCCCGGAGAGGGCGCCGCTCGGCCGCGATCCGTTTCCATCCGGCGGCGCACCTCATCCCTGCCGCTCCGGGCCCTTAACCTGATTCCAGAACTCCAGGAGATCCCATGAGCGATTCCCTCTACGGCGCCCCGCAGGCCCCCCTCACGAACGCCCCCAAGCCCCCGAGCCTGCTCGAGCAGATCGAAGGCGTGTTCACCGCGCCCAAGGCATTGTTC
>DATJFC010000235.1:0-5627 GCA_035495995.1 Holophagaceae bacterium | reverse complement strand
CGCTCGCGCTGCGCGCGTTGCGTTGGAATCTACGAACACTCCTTGCGCCGACCCACTCGGTGGACTGCTTCGGGTGCCGGGCTGCGCCCGGCGAGCGAAAGTTGACGGGGCTCGAACCGGGCCTCGGCGCCCTGCGGGCTTGAGGCCCCTGTCTTTGGGGGCTTCATCCGCCGCATGGCGGCGCCCCCAAATCCAACTCGCGGGTCCGAGCCCCTCATCCCGTGGGCGGAACGAAAAAGGGAGCCGCGTGGCTCCCTCGTGTGTGGTGATGTTGGCGGGGTTGACGGGGCTCGAACCCGCGACTTCCAGCGTGACAGGCTGGCACTCTAACCGACTGAGCTACAACCCCAGGTTTTCAACACCAGCGGAACTGGTGGGCGATGACGGGCTCGAACCGCCGACATGCTGCGTGTAAAGCAGCTGCTCTACCGACTGAGCTAATCGCCCGATCGCCGAAGAACGAGCTTCCCATGGGAGGCTCCGGAGGTCAACGGGAAAGCTTGCTGTTGAGCCCACTCTCGGCTGCTGGTAGATTTTTAGGGTTCCGCGCCCAGGCGCCTTGTCCACTGTCCGGACCCGGGCCCTGCCGATGCGCGGATCTGCGTGGAGACGCCCGTGGCGCTGATGGAACTGGCGAATCTGGGATGGGCTGCCCCCGCCTCCGGCGATGGCGGCGGGCTTGCGAAGCTCGTGAGCCAGCTCCCGGATCCGATGCGGCCCTACCTGGGTCAGCTGATCTTCGTCATCGCGCTGGTGATCGCGCTCCATTGGATCCTGAAGCTCGGTTTCTACGGCTCCATCTCGCGCACGATGTCGGAGCGCGATGACGCGCTCAGCGCGGGCTCCGACACCAAGGCCAAGGCGGCCGTGCTGGTGGAGGCCCGCCAGCGGGAGTACCGCGAGAAGCTCAAGGACCTCCGCGCCCAGGCCGCGTCGCACCGCAAGTCGCTGTCGGACGCCGCCACGGCGGAGAAGCAGGCGATGGTGGACGAGGCCCGGACCAAGGCCGCGGTTCGCCGGAAGGCGGCCACGGACGCGCTCTCCGCGGAGATGGCGCAGGCCAAGCAGGACCTCGTGGCCCAGGCGGACCAGCTCGCCGAAGCCATGGCTTCCCGTCTCATGCAGCAGGCTTAGGGAGAAACGGATGAGCAAGCGCGCCTCTTTCCTCCCCGCCCTCTTCGCGGCCTTCTTGCTGGCTTCCGCGCCGGCCGCCCTGCGGGCGCAGGAGCCCGCCCAGCACGCGAGCCCCGGCGACCATGGGCAGGACCGCGCAGCGGCCGCGCCCGCCGTCCGCGGCGGCACGATCCATGAGGCCGAGGCCTCGGCCCCTGAAGCCGCGCCAAAAGAGAAAGAAGAAGCCGTGAAGCTCTTCGGCATGTCCGTCGGCCCCCTGGCCCAGTGGATCATCCAGCTCGTCAACCTGGCGCTCTTCGCCGGCGTGCTCTGGTATTTCGTGAAAGGCCCCGTGCGCGCCGCCTTCGCGAACATGAAGAAGGACCTGGAGGACCGCCTGGCCCAGGCCGAGCGGGACAAGGCCGAGGGCGAAGCCCAGATCAAGGAGCTGGAGGCCAAGATGGCCGGGCTCCAGGCCGAGCTGGGCGAGATCCTCGCCAAGGCCGGCGTCGAAGCCGAGGCCGAGAAAGAGCGCGTCCTCGCCGCCGCCAGGACCGAGGCCACCGCGATCCTGGCCGCCGCCGAATCCGCGATCACGCGCCAGCAGCAGCTCGCGAGCCAGGAGCTGCGCGCCCTCGTCGCCGAGCTGGCCGTGGAGGCCGCCGCCAAGCGCCTCGAGGCCCGCGTGCAGGGCGCCGCGGCCCAGACCGTCACCGATCACGCCATCGCCGAACTGGGAGGCGCCAAGTGAGCCACATGCTCGTCGCCCGCCGCTACGCCAAAGTGCTCCTCGATCTCGGCGAGAAGGCCGGGTCCGCCCAGGCCGTGGGCCAGGAGCTGGACCGCATCGCCGCGCTCGTCTCGGGCAACGCGGACCTCTCCCGCCTCGCGGTCTCGCCCATGCAGACGCCGAAGAAGAAGGCCCTCGTGTTCGACGCCGTGCTGGCATCGGCGGACGCCTCCGACCTGCTGCGCCGGTTCTTCCGCGTGGTGGCCGAGGCAGGCCGCCTCGATTGCATCGCCGCCATCCGCCAGGCCTTCCACGAGCTGGCCGATGAGCGCGCCGGCATCGTCGAGGCGAAGGTCGCCTCCGCCCAGCCCCTCAGCGACGCCCAGGCGAAGGCCCTCTCGCAGGCCCTCGCCAGGCGCACCGGCAAGACCGTCCGCCTCGCCTTCCGCCAGGATCCGGCCCTCATCGGCGGCCTGAAGGTGCAGGTGGGCTCCACCGTCCTGGACGCGTCGCTCCGGGGCAAGCTCGCCCAGATCAAGCAGCAGTTGCTCACGGCCTAATCCGCTTCGCATTCAAGCATTCACGGAGGACTTCATGGACATCCGCGCGGAAGAGATCTCCCGCATCATCCGCAGCCAGATCGAGGGCTTCGACGCCCAGGTCGACGTGGCCGAGGTCGGCACCGTCATCAGCGTGGGCGACGGCATCGCGCGCGCTTACGGCCTGGAGAAGGTCATGGCCGGCGAGCTGCTGGAGCTGGGCGAGGGCGCCGAGAAGCTCATGGGCCTCGCGTTCAACCTCGAAGAGGACAACGTCGGCATCATCATCCTCGGCTCTTCCAACACCATCAAGGAAGGCGACCTCGTCAAGCGCACGGGCAAGATCATGTCCATCCCCGTGGGCCCCGCCTTCGTGGGCCGCGTGGTGAACGCCCTGGGCGAGCCCATCGACGGCAAGGGCCCGATCCAGGCCGTCGGAACGAACCCCATCGAGCGCATCGCGCCCGGCATCGTGGACCGCAAGAGCGTGCACGAGCCCATGCAGACGGGCCTCAAGTCCATCGACAGCCTGATCCCCATCGGCCGCGGCCAGCGCGAGCTCATCATCGGCGACCGCCAGACCGGCAAGACCGCCGTCGCGGTGGACACGATCATCAACCAGAAGGGCAACGGCGTCATCTGCATCTACGTCGCCATCGGGCAGAAGGCCTCCACCGTGGCCCAGGTCGTGAAGACCCTGGAGCAGTACGGCGCCATGGACCACACCATCGTCGTGAGCGCGACCGCCTCCGACCCGGCCCCCATGCTCTTCCTCGCGCCCATGACCGGCGCCGCGCTGGGCGAGTACTTCATGTGGCACGGCAAGGACGGGAAGCCCGCCGGCAAGGACAACGCGGGCCAGCACGTGCTCTGCGTCTACGACGACCTCTCCAAGCAGGCCGCGGCCTACCGTGAGATCTCGCTCCTGGTGCGCCGTCCTCCCGGCCGCGAAGCCTACCCCGGCGACGTGTTCTACCTCCACTCCCGCCTGCTCGAGCGCGCCTGCAAGCTGTCCGACGAGCGCGGCGCGGGTTCGCTGACCGCCCTGCCGGTCATCGAGACCCAGGCCGGCGACGTCAGCGCCTACATCCCGACCAACGTCATCTCCATCACCGACGGCCAGATCTTCCTCGAGAGCGACCTCTTCAACGCGGGCGTCCGCCCGGCGGTGAACGTCGGCATCTCCGTGAGCCGCGTGGGCGGCTCGGCCCAGATCAAGGCCATGAAGTCCGTGGCCGGCACCATCAAGCTCGACCTGGCGCAGTACCGCGAGCTGGCGGCCTTCTCCCAGTTCGGCTCCGACCTCGACAAGGCCACGCTCGCGCAGCTGAACCGAGGCGCGCGCCTGGTGGAGATCCTCAAGCAGGGCCAGTACCAGCCCATGCCGGTGGAGGAGCAGGTCGCTTCCATCTGGATGGCCACCAACGGCTTCGTGGACGACATCCCCGCCGCCCAGGTGCGCCGTTTCGAGGTCGAGATGCTGGACCACCTGCGCGTGAACGCCCCTGAGGCGCTGCGCGGCATCCGCGAGAGCAAGACGCTCTCCGACGACGCCAAGGCCGCCCTCAAGACCCAGGTCGCGTCGTTCAAGGAGGGCTTCCTCGCCTCCCTGAGCGCCCCCACGGGAGCCTGAGTCCATGGCCGGCCTCCAGGACATCCGCCGCCGCATCCGCTCGGTGAAGAACACCCAGCAGGTGACGAAGGCCATGAAGATGATTTCCGCGGTGAAGCTGCGGAAATCCCAGGAGCGCCTCGTCGCCATGCGGCCCTACGCGACGAAGCTCCAGGACATGGCTGTCTCCGTGGTCTCCGCCGTCCAGGGCGGGGGCGACGAGTTCGGCGCCATCGCCGCGGCCTTCACATCGATGCGTCCGGAGAAGGCGATCCGCGTCGTCGCCGTGGCCAGCGACAAGGGCCTCTGCGGCGGCTTCAACGCCAACATCCTGAAGAAGCTCCAGGCCTTCGTCCGCACCAAGGAAGGCGTGAAAGTCACCGTGGACGCGGTGGGCAAGCGCGCCAACGACTGGGCCCGCAAGCACAACATCAAACCCGCCAGCGAGCACGTGGGCGTGCCGCTCCCCGGCCTGGACCGCGTGGCGCATTCCCTGGCCGACGAGGCGGCGGCGCAGTACATCAAGGGCGAGATCGACGCGCTCTACATCGTCTACAACCACTTCCACTCGGCCATGTCGCAGGAGCCCACGGTGCTCCGCGTCTTCCCGGTGGAACTGCCGCCCGCCGAGTCGCGCCCCTTCCAGGTCGCGCCCCTGCTGGAGCCGGACGCCAACGCCATCCTGGAGAGCCTGCTCCCGCGCTACCTCGAGATCACGCTGCTGCGCGGCCTGCTGGAGAGCAGCGCCTCCGAGCACGGCGCCCGCATGGCGTCCATGGACAAGGCCAGCAGCAACGCCGGCGAGATGATCTCCAAGCTGACGCTGACCATGAACAAGATCCGCCAGGCCGCGATCACCAACCAGATCATCGAGATCGTGTCCGGCGCCAACGCCTGACCCAGACGCCTTGAACTAGAGATGTTCCAACAGCCGCTCCCTTTCGCCGAGGTCCCCATGTCCAACCAGCTCACAGGCCGCGTCATCGCGATCGTCGGCCCCGCCGTGGACGTCGAGTTCGACAACCACCTGCCTTCCATCATGAACGCGCTGCTCACCGACATCGCCAATGTCGACGGCAGCACCAGCTCGGTGACGCTTGAAGTGCAGCAGCACCTGGGCGAGAACCGCGTGCGCTGCGTCTCCATGCAGCCCACGGAGGGCATGATCCGCGGCCAGGTCGTGCGCGACACCGGCGCGGCCATCAGCGTGCCCGTGGGGCCCGAAACCCTGGGCCGCATCCTCAATGTGGTCGGCGAGCCCGTGGACGAGCGCGGCCCCGTGGGCCACAAGATGACCCTGCCCATCCACCGCGAGGCGCCGAAGTACGAGGAGCTGAACACCTCCTCCGAGATGTTCGAGACGGGCATCAAGGTCATCGACCTCCTCGAGCCCTACGCGAAGGGCGGCAAGACCGGCCTCTTTGGCGGCGCCGGCGTGGGCAAGACCGTGCTGATCATGGAGCTCATCAACAACATCGCCAAGGGGCACGGCGGCTACTCGGTGTTCGCCGGCGTCGGCGAGCGCACCCGCGAGGGCAACGACCTCTGGCACGAGATGATGGACAGCGGCGTCATCGACAAGGAAGACCTGAGCAAGTCGAAGGTGTCGCTGATCTACGGCCAGATGACCGAG
>DATJFC010000234.1:0-3083 GCA_035495995.1 Holophagaceae bacterium | reverse complement strand
TTCCTCGTCCAGGGGGCTCAGGCTGCGGAGATCCACGACCTCGACGGACTTCCCTTCCGCCGCCAGCTTCTCGGCGGCCTCCAGGGCGAAGTGCACCGGCGTGCCGAAGGCGAGGATGGTGAGGTCCTTGCCCTCGCGGCGCACGCGGGCCTTGCCGAAGGGGACGGAGAAGCCCTCGGGCACGACGGCGTGGGCCAGCTTGGAGTTGTAGAGGAACTTCGGCTCCAGGTAGCAGGTCATGCCCCGGGAGCGCAGGGCCGTGCGCAGCAGGCCCGCGGCGTCGTCCGCGAAGGCGGGCACGACGACACGGAGCCCCGGCAGCGTCGTGAGCCAGCCTTCCACATTCTGCGAATGGTAGAGGCCGCCGCCGATGTAGCCGCCGCTCGCGAGGCGCAGCGTGATGTTCGGCGCGAACTGCCCCTTGGTGCGCCAGTACTCGTGGCTGCACTCGACGATCTGCTCCGCGGCGGGCCAGATGTAGTCGGCGAATTCGGCGCCTTCCACGACGATGCGGATCTTGTCGTCGAAGCGGCTCATGCCGTTGGCGGTGCCCACGATGAAGTCCTCGGCGATGGGCGCGTTGAAGACCCGCGCTTCGCCGAACTCGGGCTGCATGCCCTTCGACACATTGAAGATGCCGCCCTTCTCCTTGTTGGCCATGTCCTGGCCCCAGATGAAGGTGTCGGGATTCGCGCGGAACTCCTCTTTCAGCGTCTGGTTCAGGGCCGTGATGAGGCTGATGGGCGTGCCCGTCTCAGCATGCGTGCCGTCCGCCCACTTCGGGTCCACGAAGCCTTCAGGGATGACGAAGTCGTGGATGCTCGAGGCCATCGGCGCGGGCGCGGCCATGGCCTTGTCGTGGGCGAGGAGGTACTGGGCCTGGTTCTCGGCTTCCAGCGCCTGCAGCTCGGCCTCCGTCAGACCGTGGTCGAGGCAGTACTTGCGGAAGCGCGGCAGCGGATCCGCGGCCTTGGCGGCGGCCAGCTCGGCCTCGTCCCGGTACCACTCGTGGCGGTCCGAGTTGGAGTGGCTGTGGATGCGCACGCACATGGCGTAGACCATGGCCGGGCCCTTGCCCGCGCGGATGTGGGCCACCGCCTCCTTCATCCCGCGCAGGGAGTCCAGCAGGTCCAGCCCGTCGCACTTGACGATCTTCAGGTTCGGCAGGCCCGCGAAATTGTCGCAGAGCTGCTCGTTGGCGGCCTGGTCCCGCTTGGGCACGCTGATGCCGTAGCCGTTGTCCTGCACGACGAATACGACAGGCAGCCGCTCCCGGTCCGCGCCGACGATGGCCTCGTAGCAGTAGCCTTCGCTAAGGCTCGACTCGCCCTGGCTGCAATAGACGATGGCGTCGCTCTGGTAGTGCTTCGCGGCCCGGCCCAGGCCCGCCGCGTGCTGCGTGTGGTTCCCCGTGAGGCTCGACACATTCTGGATGCCGATGCTGGGCTTCGCGAAGTGGTTGCTCATGTGGCGGCCGCCGCCCGCCACATCCGTGTCCTTGGAGATGCCGTTGAGGATGATCTCCTCCGGCGTGATCCCCGCGGCCAGGCAGGTGGTCATGTCGCGGTAGTAGGGGAAGAGGAAGTCCTTGCCCGCGCGGAAGGTGAGGCCCAGCGCCAGCTGGATGCCGTCGTGCCCCGCCGAGGGCGCGTGGTAGGACCAGCCGATGGCCTGTTTCAGGTAATTGGGCGCCTTGTCGTCCAGCACCCGGCCCAGGTGCATGAGCCCGTACCAGCGCGCCAACTCCGACTTGGAGGGCGCGTAGCCGCTTTTCTTCGCGTCCTGAGCCTTAGCTGCCGCCGGCGTACCCAACATCCACCTCCGAAGCGCCGATCCAGCTGTATCAGGACCGGATTTCCATCATCCCACGAGGCAGTTGGAGGGCCAAGCGTGCGGCCGAAAAGGCAGAGGACCGGTCACGACCGGCCCTCCGCCTTTATCTTGGGTCTAAAAATGCCTCTCTACTTCAACTCGCAGAACTGGCCGCTGGACTCGATCTTCACATTCCGCTGGATGAGGAAATCGCGGGTGCCCAGTTTCATGTTGGCGTAGGAGCCGTTGCTGACCTGGTAGGTGGCGCCGAAGGTCCAGGCGCAGAGATCCCCGTTCTCGGAACCCCGGCGGTTGTACCAGGCGTTGAGGTCCGCGTCCGTCGTGGCCTCCTCGCACTCGTGGGCGCACACTGAGACCATGCCGTCCACGCCGGCGTTGCCGTTGGGGCTGGTGCTCTGGTCGGCGCAGGAGGTGATGCAGCGGGCCGCGTTGCCGACGAAGGCGTACTTGATGTCGCGGCCGCCGATGGTGCCGTGGGTGTGCCAGCCGCAGTACTGGGTGCAGAAGCCGGAGGACTCGTTGACATCCGAGGAGGTCAGCACGAAGTAGATGCCGTTCGTGTCACCGCCCGCGGGGCCCAGGCCCGCGCCGATGGCACTCCCGGCGATCTGCTGGATGTTGGCGTCCGACAGGGCCACGCCATAGGGGTAGCCCGTCATGGTGTAGGCGCCGCCGTAGGTCACATTGCCGGAAATGGCGTTGGAAGAGCCCACATAGGTCGAGTTGATCTTGTAGTAGGGCGAGCCTCCGAGGGCCTGGAAGAAATCCGTGAGGATCTTCTGCCCGTTGGCGTCGTCGGTGCCGTTGGTTTGGTTCCAGTCGCCGTACCAGATGAGGTAGACGGTGGGCGTGCTGATCACCGCGCCGCCGTGGTAGGACAGCGGCTGCTTCAGCTTGCTGGTGGACCCGGCCGTGGGGGCTTCGCCGAACGCGGTGTGGGGCCCGCCCTCGTTCGGGTTGATGCGATGGTGGATGATCTCGGGAGGCCCGACTTGGGCATCCTGGGCCACAGCGGAAAGATGAAGGCCGAAGGCGGTCACCAGGGCCGTCGCGATCCTGAGGTGCGTGCGGATCTTCATGCGTGCTCCTTGAGTGGGGGTTGGAGCTCCTTCCATTCACCTGAAGGCGCGACCGGCAACCTTGAAGACAAGGCGCCGGGGCGATTCCATGTGCCGTCGAAAGAGCTTGGCCCCGATCCTAAAAGGAGTCCGGATCGATCTCAGCTCATAAAATTGTTAAAAAATGTTAAG
>DATJFC010000233.1:0-3794 GCA_035495995.1 Holophagaceae bacterium | reverse complement strand
CGCCGAGGGTGAGGGCCGCGAGGGGCCGGAGTATGGACACGGGATTCATAGGTCCTCCTGGACGGGGTGGGAAGATCCATCCGGCCGGGGCGTCGCGCGGGCCAGCCAGATGATGCGGATCTGGGGGTTGCTGGTTTGCATCTCGATCCGGGAGGCGCCGGGCCCGGCGGCCTCGTCCGGATCGGGATGGGATGGAACCGGATGACGCCGCGCGACGAGAACGGGGCGAGGCACAAGCGGGAGCGGCGCTGGGATGGACTTCGGCGGGACAACCGCGGGGACGGCCGCGGCCACGCGGGGCGCGGGCCCTCTCGCGGGCTCCGGGCGTTCCCGGTGGAACAGGAGGACCACCAGCGTGGCCGCGGCCACGAGGACTGCCGCGCCCCACCCCATCGCGCGGCGTTGGGGCGCCCGCGGTTCTGTCCCGATGCGGGCCAGCACTTCCCGGCGCAGGCGGTCGCGATCCGCGTCGTGGAAGGGCGGCAGACCTCCGCTCTTCAGCCAGGCCTGGCTATCCCGGAGCGCATCGGCCTCCGCGCGGCAGAACTCGCAGAGGCCGAGATGGGCCTCGACGGCGGCGGACGCGCGGGCATCCAGGTCGCCTTCGACCCAGAGCGGAAGCAGGTGGGTGATGTGCCGGGCGATCATGGGCGGCCTCCCGCGGCTGGACGCGTCCGCCGCGCGCAGAAGGCCTGCACCTTCGCGCGGGCGTTGGAGATCTGGCTTCTCACCGTGGCCGGGCGCACTCCCAAGGCCTTGGCGGCCTCCTCGGTGGAGAGCCCCTCCAAATCGCGGAGGACCAGGGCGGCCCGCTCGGCGGCGGGGAGGGTCTGGAGAGCCTGGCGCACGAGGGCCCGGCGCTGGTCCAGCAGGAGGGCCTCCTCGGGATGCTCGCCCCCGGGATGGGCGTGGTCGAGGCCTTCCTGATCCTCGAAGGAAGCCATGCGCGGCCCCCGCTTCCTCATGTGGTCGAAGCAGACGTTCACGGTGATGCGATGCATCCAGGCGCGGAACCCCTCCGTAGGCCGGTAGCCGGCGAGGGAACGGTAGATCCGCAGGTAGACCTCCTGGGCCGCGTCCCGGGCCTGGTCGCGATCGCCGAGGATGCGCCAGGCCACCCCCAGGACCTTCAGGTCCGTCAGGGCCATCAGCTCCTCGAAGGCTCCGGGCTCACCCTCCCTGGCACGGTGGGCGACGGCATCCAAGGGGTCCCTTCCGGACATCCCGGAGGGAACGGCCATCCGCTCCTCCATCAAGACTCCGTCCGATCCGATGACCATCGCCGTTTTCCCCGCATACGCATAGATACCGGCCGCGCCGGGAAAGCGTTGATGGGAATTTCAGGCACCCGCCCGGGATCCGCTTCAGACGAGCGCCACCGCCGCCACCCCCAGCGCCGCGAGCGCGCACAGACCGATCAGCGCCCGGCTCCCCGTCGCCCTGTCCGCGAAACTCCGCGCGTAGAGGCCCTTCACCACATTGTTGCTGGCGGCGGCCACCAGCACGCCGATGGCGGCGTCCCTCAGCGGCGTGGCGCCGCCGGCGGTCTGGGTGAGGCTCATGATGAAGGGATCCACGTCCGACACGCCCATGAGCGCGGCGAGGCCGTACAGGCCCTTATGGCCCAGGTGGGCCACGGCGAGCCGCGTGATGACCGTGATGGCCAGGAAGACGGACGCGAACAGGAAGGCGGCCTTGAGGTCCAGGGGGTTGCGGGACTCAGGCGGCGTCGATCCCAGGAGGCCGCTATCGCCCCTGCGGGACAGGAGCCATCCGGCGACAAGGGCGATGAGACCGAGCACGCAGAGGGAAGGCGCGAGCATCCGCCCCAGCGCGCCGTTGAAGAGGAACACCAGGGCCGCCAGGCGCAGGTACATCACCCCTGAGGCCGCCCAGATCCCGCCCGCGAAACGGTCCGGCTCATGCTCCTGCGCCGAGCGCTTGGCCAGCACCACCGTCGTCACCGTGGAGGAGTAGGCGCCGCCCAGCAGCGCGGACAGGAAGGTGCCGCCGCGGCCCTTGGTGACCTTCTCCAGGCCGTACCCCGCGTAGGACACCGCGCAGACGGTGACGACCACGAGCCAGGTCTTGAAGGGGTTCAGCTCGAAGGGCGTGAAGGCCTCGTTGGGGACGATGGGCAGGATGACGGCGGCGAGCAGCAGGAACTTGGTGAAGGTGGCCACCTCGTTGGGCGCCATCCTCACCGCGAGGCCCTCCAGCATCGCCTTCAGTTCCAGCAGCAGCAGGGTGAACACCACGAGGGCGATGCCCGTCCAGTAATGGCCGTTGGCGATGAGCGCGCCCACGGCGAAGGTGCAGAGGCCCGTCAGTTCCGTCGTCAGGCCCGCTTCCCCGGATTTCAGCTTGTGCGAGTACGAGACGGCCATCAGCCCGCCCAGGGCCGCCAGGCCCGCCGCGACGAGCAGGAACTGGCCCGGGCTGACGAAGGCGAGCCCGAATCCGAGAAAGCCCACCAGCGGGAAGGTGCGGACCCCGCCGAAGGCGTAAGTGCCCGCATGGGCCTTGTGCTCCTCCCGGTCCAGGCCGAGCAGGAAGGACAGGAACAGCACCAGCAGGATCTGCGGCGCTTCCGGCGGCAGGTGGTGGAAGGTCGGCGGCATGCGGCACCCGGGGAATGCTGGATGATAGCCCCGGGCAGGTTTGGCGCGGGTCCGGTAGAATCCGTAGATGCCGATCCACTGGCCTTCGCCCGGCCGACTCGCCTTGATCCTGCTGCTCCTCTGGGTGGCCTATGTGTTCCTGTGGACGCCCGGACCCCTCGGCCTGCGGCTCCTCGGCTTCTACCCGAAGAAGCTCGGATCGGCCGTGGTGGGGTGGGCCGCGGACCGGCCCCTGCCCCGCTCCTGGCGCCGCCCGCTGCTGGGACGCTTCGCCGCGCGCTACGGCGTGAATCTCGCGGAGGCTGAAAAGCCGCTGGAGGACTACGAGAGCCTCCAGGCCCTCTTCACCCGGCGGCTCAAACCGGGCCTCCGGCCCCAGGCCGGAGCCGCGCCGGGCTTCATCAACAGCCCCGTGGACGCGCGCATCATCGCCTGCGGCCGCATCGAGAAGGACACGGCCATCCAGGCCAAGGGCCTGCCCTACCGCATCACGGAGCTGCTCAAGCACGATCCCGGCGCCGCGCGCTTCGAGGGCGGCCACTACCTCACGCTCTACCTCGCGCCCAAGGACTACCACCGCATCCATGTGCCCTTCGAAGGCCGCGTGACGCGCGTGGAGCGCGTGGAAGGCGAACTGTGGCCCGTGAACGACGCGAGCACGGCAAGCGTGCCGCGCCTCTACGAGCGCAACCGGCGCGCGGCCTGGGAGGCCACCGGCACCGGAGCGGATGAAGGCCTCGAAGTCGCCGCCGTGCTCGTGGGCGCGACGCATGTGGGCGGTGTCCTCCTGGATCCGCGCTGGTTGAACGGGCAATCGCTGCCGAAGGATGGCGGCTTCACCGTGCCGGACCTGGCCTGCGCGCCCGGCGAGGACCTCGGCGCCTTCGCCTTCGGGTCCACCGTCGTGCTGCTGGTGGGCGGACCGCAGGCCGCGCAATGGCGGCCCGTCCGCACGGATGGCGATATCAAGGTCGGTGAACGGTTGGGGATGTTCCAATGAGCGAAGTGAACGATCAGCTGTTCGATGATCCCGACGCGCCGCTTCCCGCGGCGGATGAAGTCCCCGCGGAAGAGGCCAATGAGCCGCTCTGGGAAGCGGACGGCGACCTGCCCGGCGCGCTGGAAGCGGTCTTCACAGCTGCGGGCGAGGTGCTCGACATCGGAAAGCTGCGG
>DATJFC010000232.1:0-2336 GCA_035495995.1 Holophagaceae bacterium | reverse complement strand
CCAGCGCCTCGGGCCGCGCGAGCTCCTGCCGGTAGCGCGCCTCGAAGGCGGCGAAGTCCAGGGCGCCGCTGTGGAAGGCCTTGCGCAGGTCCGCGCTGGGCGTGGCGGCCTTCGCCCAGCTCCGCAGGTCCAGCGCCTCCTTCGTGCATCCGCGGGGCCAGAGCCGGTCCACGAGGACGCGGGCGCCGTCGCTGGCGGCGGGCAGATCGTAGGCGCGCTTGACGCGGATCATCAGACCACCTTGCCGGGGTTGAAGAGGCCGCGCGGATCCAGCGCGCGCTTCATGCCGCGCAGCATCTCGACCTGGTAGGGGTCGGAGAGCGCGAGGAAGGCGCCGCGCTTCGCGAGGCCGATGCCGTGCTCGCCGCTGAGGGTGCCGCCCAGGCTCACGCTGAGACGGAAGATCTCCATGAGTTGCGCCTCCAGCGCCGCGGGTTCCGTCTCGCCCGCGGCGAGCAGGTTCACATGGAGGTTGCCATCGCCGAGATGGCCGTAGCTGACGGCGGGGATCTTCAAGCGCTCCAGTCCCGCGAAGAACTCCTTCAGGCGCGAACGCGGCACGGTGATGTCCTCGCTCACCTTCTTCGGATGGCGCTCTTTCAGGAAGGAGCTCGTCATGCGGCGCACGGCCCAGATCCGCTCCCGCTGGCTCGCGTCCGTAGCGAGCTGGATGGCGGCGGCGGTCCCGCCGAGCGCGTCCAGCAGGCGCTCGATGAAGGCCTCGCCCGCGCAGCCGTCGTCGTCGAATTCGAGGAGGGCCAGCGCCTCGCCCGGAAGGCGCCGGGCCTCCTCAGGGCCGTGAGCGCGCAGTTCCGCGAGCACCGACGGGTCGAAGAACTCGAAGGCCGAGGGCTGGAGGCCTGCCTCCGCCAGCTTCGCGGGCATGTCCAGCAGCTCCTCCCAGCGCGCCACGGGCAGCAGGAGCGTGAGGAAGTCCCGCGGCGCGGGAATCACGCGCACGGTGGCGCCGAGGATGAGGCCGAAGATGCCTTCGCTCCCGATGAAGAGCTGGGCGAGGGCGGGTCCCGCGTTGGCCTTCACGGAGCCGATGCCGAAGCTGTGGATGCCGCCGTCGGCCAAGAGCGCGTCCACGCTCAGCACCCAGTGGCGCGTCATGCCGTACTTGCCCGCGTTGGGGCCGCCGGCGTTGGTGGCGAGGCTGCCGCCGAAGCCGCAGAGCTGCCAGCTGTTGGGGTCCGGCGGATAGAAGAGGCCGGCGGCGGAAGCCGCCTCCTTCACCGCCTTGAGGCTCGCGGAAGCCGGCGCGGAGAGCGTGAGGTCCGCGCGGTTGACCGCGATGTCCCCGGGCCAGTCGCAGAGATCGACGACGAGGGAGCAGCTATCGGGCGCGCAGCCGCCCGCCTTGCCCGTGCCCGCGCCGCGGGGGACGAGAGCGAGCCCTTCGGCTTCCGCGAGGCGCACCAGCGCCTTCAGCGCGGCGGCGCTGCGGGGCTTCACGAGCGCGCGGGGCAGCGCGCCCTTCACATGCGACTCGTCCCCCCGCACGGACGCGAGCAGATCCGGGTCCTCGATGACCGTCGTGTCGGGCAGGCGGAAGGCCATTCACTCAGTCTAGACACTCGGGAACGCGAAAGAAGAAGCCTGGCAGCCGTGGGCGACTTGTCTCCGCCCATCAGCGTGTATCACAGTTGATTTTTTAACTGTGATGCACGCTGATACACGCTGATGAAAAGCGCTTTGTCGTATTGGCGTTTCAGCCCACCAGGGTGCCGATGGGTTCGCCTTTCACGGCGGCGATGAGGTTGCCGGGCTTGTTCATGTCGAAGACGAGGATCGGCAGGTTGTTCTCCATAAGGGACCCGTCTCCGCGAGCGTGCAGCGCGAGCGGGAGAACGCCACTGAATGTGGCGTTCGATAGACGGGAAGCGCGATGGCCGGCCTGGCCTAGGTTGACTTGGTTATGTATGCAGAGAGCCTGGCGGGCTTTTATCCCACCAGGGTGCCGATGGCTTCGCCTTTGACCGCGGCGACCAGGTTGCCGGGCTTGTTCATGTCGAAGACGAGGATCGGCAGGTTGTTCTCCATGCACAGCGCGATGGCCGCCGCATCCATCACCTTCAGGCCCTTCTCCAGCACTTCCTGGTAGCTGACCTTCTCGAAGCGCGTGGCCTTGGGGTCCTTCTTCGGGTCGGCCGTGTAGATGCCGTCCACATTGGTGGCCTTCATGACGATCTGGGCGCCGATCTCGTTGCCGCGCAGGGCCGCGGCGGTGTCGGTGCTGAAGTAGGGGTTGCCCGTGCCCGCGCCGAAGATGACGACGCGGCCCTTCTCCAGGTGGCGCGTCGCGCGCCGGCGGATGTAGTTCTCGGCTACCT
>DATJFC010000231.1:0-5049 GCA_035495995.1 Holophagaceae bacterium | reverse complement strand
CAACTGCCGTGAGGCCGGGGACTGGAGGCTGGAGACTGGAGGAGCGCCGCGGTTCCTCCAGTCTCCAGCCTCCGGCCTCCAGCCTATTTGATGGACCAGCCCCCATCGAGCGTCAGGATCTGGCCGGTCAGGTAAGGGCTCTCCGCGGCGTAGCGGAGGGCCCTCGCCAGGTCTTCCGGCGATCCGACGCGGCCCAGCAGGGTCGCGGCTTTGAGGGCCGCCACATCGTCATGGTCCCCGGGCAGCGCGGTGCCGAGGGCGTGGCCCACCACGCGCAGGCGCGGCGCGAGCGCGCGGGCGAGGCCGGGCACGAGGGCCGCGAGGCCCGCCTTGGCGGCCGTGTAGGGCAGCCGCTTCAGGAAGGGGCGGTGGATGGCCGCGTCCACGATGAACTGGAGGCAGGCGCCATCATTCAACCGCGGCGCGGCGGCCTGGGCGACCAGCAGCGGGAAACCCTGGTTGAGTCTCCAGGTGGACGCCAGGCCCTCCAGAGTCCAAGCCCCGAAAGGCTGTTCCGGGAAGCTGCCCGCCAGGACCACCACGCCATCGAGCCTCAGGTCCGCCAGGTCGGCGGCCATGCGGGCTTCCAGCCCCGGCGCGTCCGCGTCCCACACGAGTGTCGCCACATCGGCCCGGAGCGCGCCGGTCCAGCTTTCGCCCGCCCAGGGCTTGGAACTGGTGAGGACGAGGTCGTGGTCTGGAGCCAGCAGTTCCGCCAAGGCGCGGCCCAGCCGGGTCCGCCCGCCGGCGATGAGCCATCTTGGCCTTTGGTGTTCCAGGGGCGCTTGCATGAGAATCAAATCTAGCCGTTCCCGCGAGGTGACATGAACCCCTATCTCCGCAGGATCCGTTGGCGCCTCCTCTGGATGAGCGTCCTGTGCCTCGTCATGGCCATCGGCGGATTCGTGCTGACCCAGTGGGTCTACTCCTTCTCCGACGACCAGTGCACCTGGCGCGTCCAGAACGGCAAGATCATCATCGCGGAGATCCTCCCGGAGGGCGTCGCGGAGGAAGCGGGCCTGCTGGAAGGCGACCAGCTCCTCAGCATCCAGGGCCACCGCCTCGCGGGCTCGGATCAGGGCACGCGGGAGGCCCAGGACCTCATCAACTCCAAATCCGAAGGCACGGTCCTCTCCTACGCCGTGCAGCGCAAGGACCGGGTCCTCTACCTGCCCGTGCGGCTCGTGAAGCCCATCAACCGCACGAGCGTCCTCGGCCTCGCGACCGGGCTGCTTACCTGGCTGCTGGGCCTGCTCGTCGTCGCCTCCGCGCCGGAGCGGAAGAGCAGCCGCCACTTCTTCTACCTTTCCTGCGCCTGGCTCCTGGTGGTGAACAGCAGCGGCTTCGGGGCGGGCAGCACGCCGCTCTGGATCACCTGGATCATCCGCCTTGGGAACCTCGTCGGCATCGCGCTCATCCCGCCGCTGCTCCTCCACTTCTTCATGCGCTTCCCCTATCCGCACGAGCTGCGGAAGCGGGCCGACCTCATCAAGGCGCTCTACGCCGGCTTCGCCGCCCTGGCGGTGCTGGTCTCCTTCAATTCCCTGTTCAGCCCCATCGGCACGCCGGTGCTGCAGAGCCTCGGCATCACGCCGCCGCCGGACCCGGTCATCAAGCTCTACAACGCCTGGACCGGCGGCGCGCAGACCCTGGCCTTCGTCCTGGCCTTCTCGTGGGCGATGCTGCTCTTCATCCAGGGCTTCCTGCGCCTTGAGCCCAAGCTGAAGCGCGCGGTCCTGCCCTGCCTCCTGGTGACGATGGCGGTGCTCCTGGAGCAGCTGGTGACGACCTTCATCAGCTTCCGCGCGGGGCCAAGCCTCATCTTCGCGCGCAATGTCTGGATCCTGCTCCTGCCCGTGCCGCTGGTGCCCCTGAGCTTCGCCTACGCCATCATCCGCTTCGGGCTCTTCGACGTGCGCCGCGCCCTGCTCCGCTGGGCGAGCTACCTCGCCCTCATGGGGCTGGTGCTGATCCTCTATTTCGGCGGCATCGTCTGGCTCTTCGCGGCCGGAGTCTCGGCCATCTCGACGCTCTGGATCGGCATCCTGGTGGGCCTGCTCGCCCTCCCCATCGGCTGGATGCGCATCCACCTCGTGCGCCGCATCCGCAAGCTCTTCCACCGCGACGCGGAGACCGTGCGCGAGCGGCTCCTCGGCTCCCTGCGCGACACGCGCAAGCGGCTCAGCGAGGAAGGCGTCTACCAGGCGCTTTCCGAAGGCATCCAGGGCTCCATGCACCCCTCGGGCCTCTGGGTGCTGCCCTTCGAGGACGACACGCTCATGCTGCCGGCCTGCGAGGGCTTCGCCGCCGGCCCGCTGCGCCTCCCGGCCACCCTGGCCCGCCACGCCCGCGACAACCGCGAGCTGGTGCTGGGCCTGGGCAGCGAGGAGGCGGACTGGATCCGCGAGCAGGGCGACCGCGCCCGCGCGCATGTGGACGCGCTCGAGGCCCAGATCCTCCTGCTGCTCATGGTCGCCGAGAAGCCCCACGCGGCGATCCTCCTGGGCAGCAAGTACGCGGAGCTGAACTACGGGCGCAAGGACCGCGACCTGCTGCGCGAGGCCGCCATCAACGGCGGCGTCATCCTCGAGACCGCCGTCATGCACCGCCGCCTGCTCACCCAGGAGCGCGCCACGCAGGAGCTGGAGACCGCCCGCAAGATCCAGGAAGGGCTCATCACCTCCACCCCGCCCCTCGTGCCCGGCTTCCAGATGGCCCTGCGCCTGGAGCCGGCCCTCGAGACCGGCGGCGACCTGCTCTTCGTGAAGAAGCGGCCCAGCGGCAAGTGGATCGCCGCCGTGGGCGACGTGAGCGGCAAAGGCCTCGCGGCCGCGCTCTACATGGCCCAGGCCACCGCGCTGCTGGAGCAGGCCGCCCAGCTGGAAGACCGGCCGCTGGAGGACATCATCCACGGCATGGATGAGACCCTGCGGCACCTGCTCGGCAACAACGGCTTCCTCACCCTCGTCCTCGTGGAATGGGACGCCACCGGCGCCTACCGGCTGGCCCGGGCCGGCCACCCCGGCGCCCTCCTCATGGAGGAGAAGGGCGAGGCCAGGGAGCTCATCCCCAGGGGGCGCGGCCTGGGCCTGCGCCCGGCCGGCCCCCGCGACTGGGAGATCCTGGAAGGCGTGCTGCCGCCCAAGGCCTGGCTCGTGCTCTACAGCGACGGACTCTCCGAGGCCATGGACCGCCGAGGCGAACTCTACGGCCTGGAGCGCATGCGCGCCCAGCTGCGCAAGCTCTGGTCCACCGGCAGCGTCCGCGCGGCCTGCGAGGCCCTCTTCCGGGACGTGGCCGCCTACGATACGCAGAACCGCGACGACCGGACCCTGTTTATCCTGGGACGGGAGGCGCTCTCATGAACGCTCCGCAACGGTCCTCCATCACCTGGATCCTCGCCGCCTTGCTGGCCGCGAACCTCGGCCTGCTCTGGGTCCAGGGCGCCCAGCTGAACCGCCAGCACCAGTCCCTGCGCCAGCTCCATTCGGACATCGAGGATCTGGCGGACGCCCTTGACGCCTACACGAACGGCGACAACGGGGGCGACAACGGCGACGGCGGCAACAGCCAGCAGGATGGCGACGGCGCGGTCTGGGCGCCCGCGCGCCACCCCGCGCGCCCGCATCGCGCCCGGCTCGTCCGCGCCGGCTTCCAGGATCCCGACGCCGCGACCTCCAGTTCCCCTCAGCCCACGCCCGGCGGCGACCAGGACATGATGGCGGCGGGCCGCAAAGACCAGGAAGACGCCAACAAGTCCGTCGCGGCCGCCCGCGCCAAGGCCCATGAGGATGTTGAGAAGCTCTCCATCTCGGAGAACTACCGCAAAGGCCAGGAGGAGCGGAAGATCCAGGAAGCCCAGTACGAGTGGACCCGCTGGGTCTGGGCGGGCCTGGGCGCGCTCGTCCTCGTCTTCCTCGTCCGGGCCTGGATCATCAAGCGGGGCCAATGAGCCTGCACGACTTCCTCCGCGAGGACCCGGCCTGCGGCCGGCTCGCGGAAGGCGCCGTCCACTGCGTCGCGCCGCTGCTGGAGGACCCCGACCCCGCGCTGGTGCTGGACCAGCTGGAAGAATGGTCCCTGGAGCTGGCCGCGCGCATGCCCCTGCCCTGGGACATGGACGAGGCCATCGAGCGCCTGAACATCTTCCTCTTCCACGAGCTGGGCCTGGAAGGCGACCGCGAGACCTACGACGACCCCCGCAACGCGGTGCTGCCGGAAGTGATGCGCCGGCGCCGCGGCATGCCCATCGCGCTCTCCATCCTCTGGATCGACCAGGCGCGGCGCCTGGGCTTCGAGGCGGCGGGCGTGGGCCTGCCCGGCCACTTCATCACCGCCCTGCAGCTGCCCGGCGGCCTGCGCTTCTTCGACCCCTTCCACGGCGGATCGGAAGTGGACGAGCCCCAGGCCGAGGCCCTCGTGCGCGGCGCGACGCGCGGGCGCGTGCCCTTCCATCCCGAGCTGCTGACGCCGACCTCCGGCCGCGCCATCCTCGCGCGGCTCGTGCGCAACCTGCACCTGCGCTTCTTCCGCGCGGGCGACTGGGACGAGGCCCTGTGGACCGCCACCCACCTGCTCCTCCTCGAGCCCGGCGATCCCCAGACGCTGAAGGAGCGCGCCGTCGTGCACCTCAAACGCGGCGAAGCCGACCGCGCCCTCCAGGACCTCGAAGTCGCCCTCCACCTCAGCGGCGGCGACGACGCGGAGTTGGAGCAGTGGATGGATCAGTTGAGGCGGGGATGACGGCGTGATTCGACCAAATAGTCCGGTTGGTCCGATTGAGAGTTAGGCTACTTATGTATTCAATGCGCAGCCAGGTCGTAATACTCCCCACGGCTCTTCTCGCTCTTTGTGGTGGATGCGAGCCCACCTCGAACACAAAGCCCAATGGACTATCCAAGCAGGCTCTTCATCAAACATCCGCTAGCGAGTTAGAGCGTGGTTCAAAACAAGGCGATTTGAAGCTCGAAGAATTTGGTGAGAGCGAGGGTTTCTCCGGTGCTGGCACCGCGTTCCAATTCGAGTCCGCACCTCCGAACAGCACGGGGT
>DATJFC010000230.1:0-3902 GCA_035495995.1 Holophagaceae bacterium | reverse complement strand
CGAGGAAGGGCTCCACGGCTTCGGTCTTGCCGGTGTCGTGATACTGCTCGATGGCCTTGGCCAGAGCTTGGTTCTCCGCCAGGCCGGGAGCGCTTCCCACCGGAACGATTGGGTCCTCGAACACCTTCATGGAACGGATTGCGGCCGTTTCCGGAGGCACGATGAAGCGCGGCGCGGGCATCGCGCAGGGCGCTTGTGACCCGGCCAGGCACAAAAAGAGGGCAGTCGGCGTTAGACGTCGAAACATGGAAATTCCCGTCATCGATGAATGATCAGACTACCAAGCTTCAAGAGCGTGATAAAGGATTTGTTCAAGAATCCCAACCTGTTTCCACGCATTCACATTTCTTAACTCGCAGGTAAACCAGACGACAAGGGAGGCATGTTACGAGGCCAAACGGTCGTGCCTGTTGCCTCCACCCTTGGAACACCATCCTCGTCAGCGGCTTGTGCCAAAATGAGGCCTCGGGGTTCCGTAGCTCAGCTGGATAGAGCGGTCGCCTCCTAAGCGACAGGTCGTGCGTTCAAATCGCATCGGAGCCACCAAACTCAGGCGCGCAGCTCCGGCGAAGCCGCGAGCAGGGCCTCGAAGTCCGCAGCAGGCGCGGCTTCCATCGCCGCCCACACCCGGTCCATCCAACGCCGGGTGAGGGCCGCGTCGAACTTGGAGCGGGCGCCCTTGGCCTCCGCGTAGGCCTTGATGAGCGCCGCGGCCCGCGCGCCGCCGGCTCCGCGCCCGCTCTCCCGCAGGCAGAGCCAGGCCACACGCAGATGCTCCCGGTGCCCGAAGCCCTCCAGAGAAGCATCCGCCACCGCGGCCAGGAAAGCCGCGCCGTCCAAGGCCACCGCGCTCATGCGTCCTCCGCCATCGCCTTCAGGACCTTGAGGGCGGCCTTCCAGTCCCGCGCCGTGACCCGCCCCTTCAGCCGCTTCTCCAGCCCCGCCAGGAGCGCGGTGGCGCGCTCCGCCGCCGTCCGGCCCGCGGGCGTGAGCGTGATGAGGAAGGTGCGCCGGTCCTCGGCATGGACGCCGCGCTCCACCCAGCCCGCCGCTTCCATGCGGTCCAGGATCGCGGTGAGCGTGGACCGCTTGTGGCCCAGCGCCGCGTGCAGGGCGCCCACGGTGCCCGGGCCCGACTCCAGCAGGTGCGCCAGCAGGTGCGCCTCGCCCTGGGATGGCATCTCCCGCGCCCCGGAGAGCGTCACCGCCACGCGATGCGTGGCGCGGAGGAGGCAGGGGATGAGCTCGAGCCGCATGCTGTCAATATTACATATTTGGAATATCCACAAATAGACAAAGTTCCAATTCAAAAAAGATGGCGAAATAAAGACGAAACACTAGACTTGAGGCCATGGCCAAACTCTCGCCCCTCTTCGAATGCACCGCCTGCGGCGCGCGGCACGCCACGCCCCTGGGCAAATGCCCCTCCTGCAACGCCTGGGGCTCGGTGGAGGAGGCGCGGGGCTCGTTGCGCAAAGACCTCCTCCGCTCGGGCAGCGCTTTCGCCGTGAGCGAGCACTCGGGACCCATCCGGCTGATGGAAGTGGAGATGGCCGAGACGGCCCGCGCGCCCACGGGCGTGGAGGAGCTGGATCGCGTGCTCGGCGGCGGCGTGGTGCCGGGGATGGTGGTGCTGCTCGGCGGCGAGCCCGGCATCGGCAAGAGCACGCTGCTCCTGCAATGGGCGGCGAAGACCGAAGGCGCCGTGCTCTACGCCAGCGGCGAGGAGAGCGAGCGTCAGATCAAGCTCCGCGCCCAGCGCCTCGGCGCCGAAGCGCCCGAGCTGCACCTGCTCGCGGAGACGGATGTGCGCCGCATCCTCGAAGCCGCGGACCGCATGAAACCGGCGCTGCTGCTCATCGATTCCATCCAGACCCTCTTCGACCCGGAATTCGAGAGCGGCGCCGGCAGCGTGAGCCAGGTGCGGGGCTGCGCGCAGCTGCTGGCCCGCTGGGCGAAGGCGACGGGCACGCCGCTGGTGCTCGTCGGCCATGTGACGAAGGACGGCGGCCTCGCGGGGCCGAAAGTCCTGGAACATCTCGTGGACACGGTGCTCAGCTTCGAAGGCGATCGTCACCATCATCACCGCCTCTTGCGGTCCCTCAAGAACCGCTTCGGCGCGGCCTTCGAGCTGGGCGTCTTCGCCATGACTGAGAAGGGCCTCACGCCCGCGGAGGGCAACCCGTTCTTCCTGGACGCGGAACCGCGGCCCGGCTGCGCCGCGACCGTCATCCTCAGCGGCACGCGGCCCATGGTGGTGGAAATCCAGGCGCTGGTGGCCAGCGCGGGCCTGGGCATCCCGCGCCGCACGGCCCTGGGCATCGATGGGCCGCGCCTGGCGATGCTGTGCGCCGTGGCCGAGCGGCGCGGCGGCATCCAGCTCCACGACCGGGATGTGTACCTCAATGTGGCGGGTGGCCTGGAGATCGAGGACCCCGCCGCCGACCTCGCCGTCATCGCCGCCCTCGCCAGCAGCGCCACCAGCCGCCTGCTGGCGCCGAAATGCCTCTTCATGGGCGAGGTCGGCCTCACCGGGGAAGTGCGCCCCGTGGCCCAGCTCCCCCTGCGCCTCCAGGAGGGCGCCCGCCTGGGCTTCAGCGCCGCCGCCGTGCCCCGCGCGGGCCACGAAGGCAAGCAACCCCTCGATCTCTTCCTCGAAGGCTCCGTCGAACGCCTACGCGGCAAAGCCTGGATGAAGGACGCGGTGGAGGAATCGTGACCGACCTTCAAAACGACACACTCACGGAGAGCATCATCGCCTGTGCCTTTCGAGTGGCGAATACGCTCGGCTGCGGATTCCTGGAGAAGGTCTATGAGAATGCCATGGCCTACGAAGTGCGGAAGTCGGGTCTCGTGGCAGTGCAACAGAAACCCCTTCAAGTCATGTATGACGGGCATGTCGTTGGCGACTACTTTGCGGACCTCTTGATCGAGAACAAGGTGCTTGTTGAGTTGAAAGCGTCAAAACACCTGGACGAGGTCCATTTCGCGCAGTGCTACAACTACCTCAAGGCGACACGATTGCCCCTGTGCCTCCTTATCAACTTCGGTGCGCCAAAGATCGAGATCAAACGGATCGCCAACAAGTTCGAAGCTGTTTGAACTGGGACGCCTTATCAGCGTGCATCAGCGTGCATCACAAGTTGAAAACAATTAACTGTGATGCACGCTGATGAACGCTGATAAAAACAAATCTTGATTCGAGGTCCCATGCGCTCCATGACCGCCTACGCCGAACTGATCCGCCCGCTCGGCACGGGGCGGCTGCGGCTGTCGCTGCGCAGCGTGAACGGCAAGGGGCTCGATCTCAGCATCCGCCTGCATCCGGCGCTCTTCCCCCTGGAGGCGGCGCTGCGGACAAAGGTTCTAGGCGCCGCCAAACGCGGCAAGCTGGATCTCGCCGTGGAGCTGCAGGACGCGCCGGAGCTGGAGCCGCGTGTCAACCGCGCCCTGCTCCGCAGCCTCGCCAAGACCTGGCAGGAGGACGCGGAGTGGCTAGCGCTGCCGCCCATGACCGCCGACGCCTTCTTCCGCGTGCCCGGCGCCTTCCTGCCGCCGGAGTCCGACCTCGCGGAGCGCGCGGAGGCGCCGCTGCTCGAAGCCCTGGAAGCGCTGCTGGCCGACTGGAACGCCAAACGCGTCTCGGAGGCCGAGCGGCTGCGCCCTTTCTTCAGCGAGGTCCTCCAGCGCCTGCGGGCGCTCCATGCGGCGCTGAGGGCCGAGGCGGAGGCGCAGGCCGCCGAGCTCCCGGCCCTCTACGCGGCGCGCCTGGAGCAGATCCTCCGGGACGCGACGCTGGAAGGGCAGCTCGCCGCGGAACGCCTCATCGGAGAGGCCGGCGCGCTCGCGGAACGCCAGGATGTGCGCGAGGAACTGGTGCGCCTCGAGGCGCACTTCGACGA
>DATJFC010000229.1:0-2886 GCA_035495995.1 Holophagaceae bacterium | reverse complement strand
AGGCGTAGCCCAGCACCGCGCCTTCGGCCCGCAGCTCCTCCAGGAAGGCGGCGGCCTCGTCCCAGTCCAGCTCCACGGCTTCGGCGGCCTCGCCCATGGGGGCGTCGTCCAGGAGGCGGGTGAGGAAGGCGCTGGAGACGCCGCCCAGCTCCCGCTGCTGGTAGCGGCCATCAGGCAGGCGGTGGCAGAAGAGGAGGGCGAGGCCTTCGGCGGGAAGGGGCTGCTCTTCGGTGGCCTCGTGCACGCGCCAGGGGTAGGCGAGGTTGCGCGCGGAGGCGCTGAAGCGGACGCGGCGCTCCGGGGACGGAGCCGTCGCGAAGCCCGTTTGAGGGGCGTCTTCAGGGGCGCGGAGCACATCCAGCTCCACATATTCGAAATGCGCGAGGCTCAGGAGGCAGGGGAAAGCCTCGGCGCCCCAGCCGCTCTCCGCCAGCCATTCCACGAAGTGGGGGTGGATGTGGCGGTAGTAGGGGCTCTGGATGGCGCGGGTCTCCAGGAAGGCGTCCACGCAGCCCTCCCACGCCTCGCCCAGCAGGGCCTTGGCGATGGGGAAGCAGTCCGGAAGCGGATCCTGGAGCGCGAAGCGCACGAGGGCGCGGTAGGTGAGGAGGCGCCGCTGCCAGCGCTGGAAGGCGCGGGCGTCGCCCGGCTCCAGGCCCCGCGCCGCGGCGAAGGCGACGGGGTCCTGCCGGAAGGCCGACACATCCGATTCCAGCGCGATATCGGCCAGGGCCCCTTGGAGCCGCTCGAGGCGCGCAGGGGCCGCGCTCATGGCCGGGTCTCCGCCATGAAGGGCGCGAGGGCGGCGTCGTAGGCCGCCTGGAGCTTGGTCCGCTCCGCCAGCAGCTCCGCCAGCGGCGGCACATGGTTGTCCCGCTCCAGCAGGACGGGCACCGCCTCGCCCGTGGCCTCGAAGATCTTCGGCAGCACCCAGGTGAAGAGCTCGATCACCGGATCGATCACGGGCGCGCCGTGGGTGTCGATGATGAGCTGGTCCTCCTCGTCCCAGGCGTGGCCGGCGATGTGCATCTGCTTCACGCGGTGGAGGGGCAGGCCCTCGATGAAGGCCTTGGGGTCGAAGCCGTGGTTGCGGCTGTTCACGTAGATGTTGTTGATGTCCAGGAGCCAGCCGCAATCGCCGCGTTCGAGGACCTCGGCGAGGAAGTCGTGCTCGGACATCTCGGGCTCGCCGAGCTCGGCGTACCAGCTGATGTTCTCCAGCAGGAAGGGCACGGGCAGGCGGTCCTGCATGCGCTTCACGCGGTCCACCGTGTGGGCGACGGCCTCGGCGGTGAAGGGCATGGGGAGCAGCTCGTGGGTGGTGCTGCCGCCCACGCTGGTCCAGCAGAGGTGCTCGCTGTGCCAGGGCGTCCCCGTGCGCTTCAGGAAGGCGACGAGGTCGTCCAGGACCTCGTCGGCCCAGGGGTCGAAACCGCCCATGGACATGGAGAGGCCGTGGCTGATGACGGGGTCGCGTTCGAGGATGGTCCACGCCTGGCGGGCCTTCGCGCCGCCCTGGCCCACCACGTTCTCGGGAGCGATCTCCCAGAAGGGCACCGGCGAGGTTTCCAGGCGGGCGACCTCTTCAAGGTGGGGACGGCGCAGGCCCACGCCGACCCCCGTGAAGGGGCCCTTGGCCGTGTTCAGGGGTTGAGAGGCCATGCGCAGATTCCGGCGGGCAGGGAAAGGGGGAGGCGCCGCCTCCCCCTTTCCGCTGACCAGGTCTTACTTGGCGGAACCGCAGGAGCCTTTGCCGCAGGCGGCGTCCTTCTTGCCCTTGTCGGCGGAGCAGGCGGCCTGCTTCTTGTCCTTGCTATCGGCCTTCTTCTTGTCGGCCGAGCAGGCGGCCTGCTTCTTGTCCTTGCTCTCCTTCTTGTCCGCGGCCTTCTTGTCGGCGGAGCAGTTGGCCTGCTTGTCCTTGTCCGAGCTGCAGCCCTTCTGGGTCAGGAGGGTGTCGGCGGAGGTGCGGACGGTGGTGTTCACCGGGGCGGCGGAAGCGACGAAGGCGCCGGCGGCGAAGAGGGTGGCGAGAGAAGCGATACGACGGTTCATGGGTGATGCTCCTTGCGGCGGCCGCCGCGGTTGAGGGCTCGCGCCCAGTTGAGAAGACTTTCCCCGGGGGGATGTGTGTAGGGTGCGTCAGGGGATTGAAATGTGACGGCGATCCTCCCTAGTGACAAGAGGCAAAATTGTCACAAGTTCGTTCATGGGATCATGCCCTTCTCTCCCGGAGGTGGTGGACATGGCGTGGCTCGGCTGGGCGTTCGCGGCCTTCTTCGTCATGGGCCTGGCGAACCTCGGCATGAAGGCCGCCAGCGCCAAGGGCCTGAGCCCGGCGGCGGTGCTGCTGGGGGTCATGGCCGGCGAGCTGCCGCTGGCGCTCGCGGAGTGGTTGCGCCGGGGCCGGCCCGCCCTAGCCGGCAGCGGCGCGGCCTGGGCGGTGGTGTCGGGACTGGCCACGGGCGTGGCGCTCATCTTCCTGAACGAGGCCTTCGGGCGGGGCGCCAAGGGCGGCCTGGCCGTGGCGGTCATGAACGCCAACTTCATCCTGGTGGCCCTGGCCGGATGGTTCCTCTTCAAAGAAAGCCTGGATGCGGGCAAGCTCCTGGGTTTGGGCCTTGCCATCGCGGGGCTCTGGCTCCTCGCCCGATGATTCCGAAAGCCGTGCCGACATGCTGAATTTCCGCCGCCTCCTCATCGGCCGCCGCCTGGCGAGCGAAGAGCTCCACCACACGAAGATCAGCGTGCCCGTGGGCCTCGCCGTCTTCAGCTCGGACGCGCTCTCGTCGGTGGCGTACGGCACGCAGTCGATCATGGAGGCCATCAGCCTCGCGGGCCCCGGCGCGGGCCTCGCGGGGGCGCTGCTGCTCGGCGCGATGACGTGGT
>DATJFC010000228.1:0-5594 GCA_035495995.1 Holophagaceae bacterium | reverse complement strand
TGGGCGCGACGGCCGCCCCATCGTCACCTCGCGGGAGCCGAAATCCATCAGCCGGGAGACCACCTTCGAGCGGGACCTCCACCCGAAACTGGACCGCGAGGCGCTGTCGGCCATCCTGCTGGACCTCTGCGCGCGCCTGGCCGGCGACCTCGCGCGCAAGGGCGTCTTCGCCAAGGGCGTCGGCATCAAGCTGCGCTACGAGGATTTCAAGACCGTCACCCGGGATACGACCCTGGATGCGCCCGTGCGGGACGCGGAGTCGCTCCGGGCCGCGGCCCGGGCCTGCCTGAAGCGCGTGGACCTGGGCCGGCGGCTGCGCCTCCTCGGCGTCAAGGCCTCCGCCCTGGTGCGGGAGGGCGAGCCGCCGCCCGCGGCGGATGGGCCGGTAGAGACGCCGCTGCCCTTCGAGTGAACCCATCTTGCCCTTTCCAACCGGGGCCGGTCCGCGCATCCTTGGGCCACCATGCTGGATCCGGCCCTCCGCGCCACTTTCGAGGCGTGCCTGGATGCGGCGCGCCGGGGAGACGCGCCTGCGCTCGCGGCCTGCTTCCAGGAGGACGCGGAGGGCCTCGAAAGCCTTTCGGGCGAGGCGCGCGGCGCGCAGGCCCTCGCGGAAGCGGTCGCGGCGCTGAAGGCCCGCATCCCGGATCTGGAGCTGACGCCCCTGCGGACCTACGGCGAGGGGCCCGAGCTGGCGGTCCGCCTGCGCCTGAGCGGCCGCGGGCGGGAGGCCGAAGGCGTCTGGGCGTTCCGCTTCGATGGAGAAGGCCGCATCACCCGGCTCGTCGCCCTGTTCGAACCCGCCCGCCTGCTGAGCGTCTCCGCCTCCTCCCTTTCGAAGCGGCAGGAAGAGCGGATCATCGACTACTTCCGGACCTACAACTCCGATGAGGAAGATGCCCACATGAGCCTCGCCTCGCCGAAGCTGGTCTATTTCGGCGCCGTGAGCCGCATGACGGCGGAGGGCATCGAGACGGCCCGGGGCGTCTTCCGCAGCGCCCGCACGCGCATGGGGCTCAAGCGCTTCGACCCGATGAAGGTCTTCGGATCCGGGCCTTACGCGGCCGTGCTCGTGCGCATCTACGGTTCCCAGGCCGGCGGGCCGACGGAGGAGGGCATCTGGGTCCTGCGCTTCGACGCCGAGGACCGCTTCGACCGGGTGTCCATCCTCTGGAACCCCGGCTCCTTCCTCAGCTGGCCGATGAAGCCGGGGGCGTGAGAATCTCGGGGCATGCGCTTACTCGGCCCCCTCGTCCGCCTCCAGATCCAGACCGCCAGCCTCAAACGGGGCGCGAAGCCGGACCAGTGGTACGACCCGGCGGCGCTCCTGGAGGCGGAGTCGCTGTCCCTGGATTGGCGAGGCGCCTCCATTCCGGATCCAGCGGGCGGAGCCCTGCTCGATGTGCACCATCTGGACCATCCTGAGACCAAGCAGAGCCCGGGCGAGAACGCCCTCTCCGTGGGCTTCACCGGCCACTACGCCCGCATGCGCGCGCGGTTCGGCGCGCGCGCCGCGGCGGGCGTCGCGGGCGAGAACCTCATCGTGGACTGCGCGGAGGCGGTTCCGCTCGAGGAAGTCCGGGACGGGCTCGTGCTCCGCTCCGCGGCGACCGGCCGCAGTCTCGCGCTCCGCAACGCGAGCGTGGCCCACCCCTGCCGCCCCTTCAGCCTCTTCCTCCTGGGCGGCGGAGCGGAACCGGAGGCGTTGAAGGCGGCGCTGCAGTTCCTGGATGGCGGCACGCGGGGCTTCTATTTCGTCGCGGAGGACGGGGAGCCCTTCCTCGCGCGCCTCGGCGACGAGGTCTACGCGCGCTGACCCTCATGAAGCGCGCGGACTTTCCGGAGCCAGGCCGCCGGGCCGGATCCGTCACAGCGATTTCGCCCCCGCGGGTCTTGCGGGGCCCGCGCGGACGGCCCACCATGGCCGTCTTTCACAAGGAGAAGACATGGGACTGATGGACATGGTCGGCGGCCTGCTCGGCGGGCAGAGCGCGCAGGGCGATTCCAAGGCGGCGTTGATCCAGGCGGCCATCGGCATGATCCAGAACCACCCTGGCGGCCTGCAGGGCCTGCTCGGCCAGTTCCAGCAGGCGGGCCTCGCGCAGCATGTGGAGAGCTGGGTGGGCAGCGGCGCGAACCAGGCCCTCACGGCGGACCATGTGCAGCAGGCCCTCAGCGGCGACCAGCTCCAGGCCGTGGCCCAGGGGGCGGGCATGGACCCGGGCCAGGCCTCCCAGGGCCTCGCCTCCCTGCTGCCGGAGATCGTGAACCACCTCACGCCCAACGGCGGCATGCCCGACGCGAGCGCGCTCCAGCAGGGCCTTGGCGGCCTGCTCGGCAAGTTCCTGGGCTGAGTCGAGGAGCGAACCGATAGCATCGGATCATGCGCCCCCGTGCATGGTCCGCTCTCGCGATGCTCGGCTTCGGCTCGGGCCTGCCGCTGCTGCTCACGGATTCCACGCTCAAGCTGTGGTTGCGGAGCGTCCATGTGGACATCGCCACCATCGGATTTTTCGCGCTGGTGCAGCTGCCCTACAACCTGAAGTTCCTCTGGGCGCCCTTCCTCGACCGCTTCACGCCGCCCCTTTTCGGCCGCAGGCGCGGCTGGCTCTTCCTCACGCAGGCCCTGCTCGCGGGCATCCTGCTCTGGATGGCCTTCGGGGACCCGCAGGGCCACCTGAAGCTGCTCGCCGGATTGGCCATCGGCCTCGCCTTCGTGAGCGCGAGCCAGGACACTGTCACGGACGCTTGGCGCACGGAGACGCTCCCCAAGGACCGGCAGGCCATGGGCACGGCGGTCCATGTGAGCGTCTACCGCGTCGCCATGGTCGTCGCGACCACGGGGGCCGTCCTCATCGCGGCGAAGTTCGGGTGGCGCGCGGCCTACGTCGCCATGGCCGAGCTGATGCTCCTGGGCCTGCTGGGCACGCTGCTGGCGGAGGAACCCGATCTCGACAGGCCGCCGCGGACGCTCCAGGAGGCCGTGGTGGAGCCGTTCGCTGTGTTCCTTAAACGGCGCGGGATCTGGGCGGCGCTGGCCTTCGTGGTCCTCTACAAGCTCGGCGACCAGCTGGCGATTTCGCTCACGGGCCCCTACTTCCTTGACACGGGATTCTCGCTCGCCTCCATCGCCCTCATGTCGAAGGGCGTGGGCATCCCCGCCCTGATCCTGGGCGGTTTCCTCAGCGGATGGTGGATGAAGCGGTGGCCCCTGAAGCGCGGCCTCCTCGTCTGCGGCGTGTTCCAGGTCGCGTCCACGCTATCCCTGCTGCTGCCCGCCTTCTTCGGCGCGAAGCTGTCCATCCTCGCGCTCTCCATCGCCCTGGAGAACATCGGCTACGGCATGGGCGTGACGGTGTTCATGACGCTCATGATGCGGCTCTGCGACCACCATTACACGGCCACGCAGTTCGCGCTGCTCACCAGCCTCGGCGCCCTGTCCCGCGGCCTGCTGGCCGCGCCCGCGGGCGTGGTCGTCAAGCACACGGGCTGGCCCGTCTTCTTCGGCATCTGCGCGGCCGCCGCCATCCCCGGCCTGCTCATGCTGCTCTGGTGGGACCGCTGGGGCGTGCCGGAAGAAGAGAAATAGGGTTGATGTTTTATCCACCGATTCCGGCGATGGCAGCGATTGCAAGTGTGGTGCTCATCACTGGAATCGCTGAAATCGGTGGATGATGCTTTTTAGCGCGGTTCCGGCAGCTCCAGCCGCGCGAGCAGGTCGCGGAAGGCCTCCGGCAGCGGCGCGATGGCCTCGATGCGATGGCCGTCGCCGGGATGGTCGACGGAGAGCTTCCAGGCGTGCAGCACGGGATGGGGCGCCTCGATGGGCTTCTGGTGGGCGTCCTGCCAGCGGCCCGCGCCGCCGTAGAGCGGATCGCCCAGCAGCGGCGAGCCGATGTGGCCAAGGTGGACGCGGATCTGGTGCGTGCGGCCCGTGAGCAGCTCGCACTCGATGAGGGCGAGTCCCGCGGCCTTGCCCAGCACGCGCACGCGCGTCTGCGAAGGGCGGCCCGCCGCGGCGATGGTCATCTTCAGGCGCTCCACGCGATGCCGGGCGATGGGCTCGTCGATGAGCAGCGAGCCCAGCTCCGGCAGGCGGCGGCCCATGCGGCAGATGGCGAGGTAGCGCTTCTCCACGCTGCGCGCCTTGAACTGGGATTGGATGGCCCGCTGCGCGTCGCCGTCCTTGGCGAGGCAGAGGCAGCCCGAGGTGTAGCGGTCGAGGCGGTGCACGAGGCCGGGCCAGGGCGCGTCGGGGACTTCATCCCCGGCTTCCGCCTCGTCCTCGGCGACGACATCCAGGGGCTTGCTCCCGGCTTGCAGGCGGCCCAGCAGCGCGTTCACCACGGTGCCGGAAGGATGGCCGGGGCCGGGATGCACGACCATGCCGCTCGGCTTGTCCACGATCCAGAGGCGGCCGTCCTCGAAGAGCGTGGGCAGCTCGATGAGCTCCGGCATCAGGTGCACGGCCGGCGGCGGCAGGTCCGGCAGGCGCCCCTCGACGCGGTCGCCGGCGCGGAGTTTCGTGCCGGGCTTGGTCGCGGCCTCGCCGTTCACGCGCACTTCGCCCGCGCGGATCCAGCCCTCCCAGCGCGAGCGCGGGATCTCGTTCCAGCGGTCCGAAAGGAAGCGGTCGAGGCGCGGCTCGGGGCCGTCCATCAGGAAGTCGAAGGCTTCGGTCACGCGGCCACCGGCTCGGAACGCTTGCGCCACACCGCCAGCAGGATCACCCCCAGCGCCGCGAAGCCGATGGCCGTGAGGCGGCCCGTGCTGAGCCAGCTCAGGTGGAAGATGCCGGTGCCGCGGTCCAGGTCGCCGCGCCAGGTCTCCGTGATGACGCGCTGGACGCCTTCGAAGATGAAGTAGAGCGCGAAGACCTGGCCGTCGAAGCCGCGCCGCTTGCGGGCCATGAGCAGGAGGGCCATCACGATGAGGTTGCCCGCCATCGTGTAGAGCTGCACGGGGTGGAGCGGGATGCCCAGCGGCGTGCCGGAGAAGACCGCCGCGTTGGGATCCGTGAAGGTGACGGCCCAGGGCAGATGGGCCCCGGTCCCGTAGCAGCAGCCCGCGGAGAAGCAGCCCAGGCGCCCGATGGCCTGGCCCAGCGCCACGCCCGGCACGAGCGCGTCGCCGGCGGTCCGCATGGGCAGCCCGCGGCCTTTGCGCGTGTACCAGAAGAAGACGATGGCCGCGGCGATGACGCCGCCGTGGATGGCGCCGCCGGCGCGGAGCGTGCTCATCGTGAAGATGTCGCTGAAGGCCATCGCGCCTTCCTGTCCGGCGGGCGTCAGCAGGCCGACGAGGACCATCAGCAGCTTGGCGCCGATGACGGCGGCGATGAGCAGCGCGATGGAGAGGTCGGAGATGCCCTCGGGCGCGAGGCCGTCCATGCGGCCCTGCCTGCGGGCCAGCGCCACGCCCGCGAAGAAGGCGATCGCGAGGATCACGCCGTAGGTTCCGACGGGGAAGCTGCCGATGTGGAAGAGGACGGGATGCATCTCAGCCTTTCGGGGCGGGCAGGGCGCGTAGACGCGCGGGCGCGAAGTCGAAGTTGTAGATCTCGAAGCTGACCACCTCGCCGTAGGGGCGGAGCA
>DATJFC010000227.1:0-2716 GCA_035495995.1 Holophagaceae bacterium | reverse complement strand
GCTGGGCGAGATGACGGCAGGAGTCGCGCACCAGCTGAAGAACGGCCTCGCCGTCGTGCGCGGCCACGGCCAGCTCCTCCAGAGGGCGGGCGTGGCGGACGCGGATCCGCTGCTCGCGGAGACTGAGGATCTGCTCCGCGTAGTGCAGCGGTTCCTCGAATGGGCGCGCCCGCTGGAGCCGAGGCTGGAGACCGTGCGCCTCGAAGCTGTGGCGGCACAGGCCCTCAAGGAGGTGGAGCGCCGCCCCGCCGCCAAAGACCGGCGTCTCAGCCTGGAAGGGCAGGGCGAGGCGCCCGCGGACCCCATGCTGCTCCACCAGGCCCTCGTGAACCTGCTGGAGAACGCCTGCCAGGCGACGCCCGTGGGCGGTTCGGTGAAGGTCCGCGTCGAGGTGCTCACGCTTGAGATCCTCGACGAAGGCCCGGGCATCGGCGAGGAGACCGCCGCGCGCATGATGCGCCCCTTCGAAAGCGGCCGCCCCGAAGGCACCGGGCTCGGCCTGCCGCTGGCGCTGAAGTGGCTGGCGGCACAAGGCGCCGACCTGAAGCTGGAGACGCGGCCGGAGGGCGGGACGCGCGCGACGATCCACTGGTAGCGGAAGGGCAGCTCTTCACTACTAAGGCAGGAAGAAGGACAACATCAAACTGTGATGAGCGCCGATGCACGCTGATGAAGCCCTATCGGCGTGCATCAGCGTTCATCACAGTTAAGAGGCCCTGCTTTTCTTGGTGTCTTGGTGCCTTGGTGGTGACCTTCCCGTAGACTTCTTCCATGCGGATCGCGCTTCTCCAGCTCAACGCCCGGCTCGGCGCGCCCGAGGCGAACGGCCGTGTCCTCGAGAAGGCCTACGCCGACGCGGTCACGAAGGGCGCGGGGCTGGTGCTGGCGCCGGAGCTGGCCATCTGCGGCTACCTGCCGGAGGACCGCTTCTGGGAGCCGGGTCTGCGCGCGCGCATGGAGACGGAAGCGCGGCGCCTCGCCGCCCTGTCCGGCGCCGTGCCGCTCATCTTCGGCACGGCCAGTCCCGCGCCTTCAGGCCGGCTCTGGAACGAGCTCTGGTGGTGCGAGAAGGGCGAGGTCCGCGCGCGCATCCGCAAGCGCCTGCTGCCCGCCTACGATGTCTTCGATGAATCGCGCTACTTCGAGGCCGACCCCGGCCCGCAACGGCTGGTGGACTTCGGCGGCGAGCGCATCGGCCTCTCCATCTGCGAGGATCTGTGGGCCGATGAAAGCCTCGCCCACAACCAGGTCCGCTACGCCGTGGATCCCATCGCGGAATTGAAGGCGCAGGGCGCGACGCTGCTTCTGAACGCCTCCGCGAGCCCGGGCTACCTCGGCAGCTGGCTGCCCGAAGGCAAGACCGCGCCCTGGGCCGTGCCGTCGAAGATCGCCCAACGCCGCAAGCTCATCCTCGGCCTCAGCGCGAAGCACGGCGTGCCGCTGGCCTACGCGGACCGGTGCGGCGCCGAAAGCTGGCTGCTCTTCGATGGCGGCTCGGGCCTCGCGCGGCCAGACGGCACCTGGCAAGGCGCGTCGCCCTTCCACGAAGGTCTCGTAATGGTGGACACGGCCGCGAAGGGCGGTCCTGGCGTCGAAGTGGACGAGGCGCGCTGGCTGCGCGCGGGGCTCGTCATGGGGCTGCGGGACAACCTCGCGAAGCAGAACCTCGAAGCCGTCATCGTCGGCCTCAGCGGCGGCATCGACAGCGCCGTCGTCGCGGCGCTCGCGGTGGAAGCGCTTGGCGCAGAACGCGTGCTGGGCGTGGCGCTGCCGACGCGCTTCAGCAGCGAGGACAGCTTCCGTCTCGCCGAAGAGGAGGCCCGCGAGCTGGGCATGCCCTTCCTCAAGCTGGACGCGGACGCGCCCTACGCGGGCTTCGCGGCCTCGCTTCAAGGCGCCTTCCCGGAGCGGGCCTTCTCGCTCACGGACGAGAACCTGCAAAGCCGTGCGCGGGGCGCGCTGCTCATGGGCCTCAGCAGCGAGCCCGCCGTGCACGCGCGCTTGAGCTCATCGAAAGTCTGCGTCCTCAACACCGGCAACAAGAGCGAGGCGGCGACAGGCTACTTCACGCTCTACGGTGACGGCATCGGGGCTTTCTCCCTGTTGGGGGATTGCTTGAAGGCCCGCGTGCGCGCGCTGGCGGGCGCGCTGCCGGGCGTGCCCGCGGGCGTCATCGCGCGCCCGCCCACGGCGGAACTGAAGCCCGGCCAGACCGATGAGGAGAGCCTTCTCCCCTACCGCCAGCTGGACGCCATCCTCGCCGCCGCGCTCGAAGCCCAGCGCCCCGAGGAAGGCCTCGCCGACGACCTCGCCCTGCTGCTGGACGGCGACGACCTCCGCAGCGCCCGCGCCGCGCTGCCCCGCGTCCTCGGCCTCCTGCGCCGCACCGAATTCAAGCGCCGCCAGCTCCCCTTCGCCATCAAGGTCAGCCCCAAGGCCTTCGGCGCAGGACGGCGGATCCCGCTCACGGCGGAGTGAGCGACATCTGCAGCGGAAGGGGTGAAACGATGGAAGACTCCAGGTTCAAGATCATCAAACGAGTGTTCATCGCTGAAGGTTGCATTCCCTGCTTCGCCTGCGAGGCTGAGTGCCCCGAGGTGTTTGATGTGAGAGACGACGACACTTACATACGACCCGATGCGGCGGAATATTTTCTCAGCCAGAAGGCTAATATAGAAGAAGCTGCCGATGGATGCCCAGTGGCGGTTATTAAAAT
>DATJFC010000226.1:0-7851 GCA_035495995.1 Holophagaceae bacterium | reverse complement strand
GGCGGCGACTTCGCGCTTGTAGTCCGCGTAGGCCTCGCCGAACACCTCGCCCATCCAGCGCTCTTCCAGCCTCAGCTTCCGCCACAGGGCCGCGAGGACGATCAGCACGGCCAGCACGCCGCGCCATTCCGCGCGGGACAGGGCCGATCCGATGAAGCCGAGGAGCAGGCCGGTGTAGATGGGGTGCCGCGCGAGGCCGTAGGGCCCCGTCCGGACCAGCTCGTGATCCTCCTTCACCGTGACGCTGCCGCTCCAGTTGCCGCCCAGGTGGACGCGGGCCCACACGCTGAAGAGCAGGCCCGCGGTGAGCAGGCCGGCGCCGGTCCAGAAGACGCCTTCGCTGGAAGGCCAGGCCCGCCCGCAGAGGAAGCCGCCGGGCAGATGGTCGGCCCCCAGCAGGTAGCCCGCGAGGATCAGCGGCCCGAAGTGCCCCACCCGCGACACGAAGGATTCGCGGCGCTGCACGGCCTTGCCTCCGAAGGCCGCGATGAGCCAGTAGACGAGCCAGAGGCACCACAGGGCGTCGAAGAGATGGTCATGCAGCAGGTCAAGCACGGCGCCTCCGGGAAGGCTCCAGCCTGGCCGAAGCGGAAGGAGGCCGGGAGGCGGATCGGCGGGCGGCCGCCACGGGCCGGCGAAGGCGCGCCGCGCCTAGGCGGGCGTGCCTTTCAGCGAGGCCCAGAGGTGGAAGCTCGCGAGGCTGCGGTGAGGGGCGTAGGGCGCCATGAGCGCCGCGACCTCCTTCACCGCGGGGCGGGCGTCGAGCGACAGCCTCCGCTCCAGCGCCGTCGCCAGCGCGGAGTCGCCGAGGGGCACGCAGTCCGGCAGGCCGAGGCCCCGCATGAGCACGTAGTGGCTCGTCCAGGGGCCGACGCCCTTCTCCGCGCGCAGCCGCGCGTCGGCCTCGGCCGCGTCCCAGGAGGCGAGCTCGTCCAGTGGCAGCCGCCCCGAGGCGACGGCCTTCGAGAGCGCGATGAGGCAGGCGGCCTTCGCGCGGGAGACCTGCATGCGGCCCAGCTCGTCCGCATCCGCCTCCGCCAGGTCCTCCGGCCGGGGATGCGCGAAGAGGCCGCCCACTTCCGCGCCGTGGCGCTCGATGACGCGGCGGCGCAGGCGGAAGGCGAGAGCCAGGTTGATCTGCTGGCCGAGGACGGCCCAGACGAGCGCCTCGAAGGGCGTCGCCGTCAGCAGCACGCGCAGGCCGGGCCGCGCCTTCACCAGGGGACCGAAGAGCGCGTCGCGCTTCACGGCCTTTTCGAACGGCGCGGGGTCGAGGTGGAGGCCGAGCATGCGCCGCAGCACCGCCTCGGGCAGGGGCGCGCCCTGCGCCTCCGCGTGGCCGTCCGCGAGGCGCACCGCCAGCACGCGCGGCGCGTCGTCCGCCCACAGCGCCTTGCGCAGGACGCCGCCCTCCACGCGCTCCGAAGGGCTCTCCGGGTCGCGGCCGTGGAAGGCCAGCGTGTCGGCGGCGCGGTAGTCCTCGGGCAGCGCGATGCGCATCAGGCCGTCCGCGTGTCCGCTCGCGCGCGCTCGAAGCCGAGCATGGCCTGCTTGCGCGGCGCGCCCCAGTGGTACTGGCCGAGGGCGCCGGTGGCCTGCAGCACGCGATGGCAGGGGATGAGCCAGGCGATGGGGTTCTGGCCGAGGGCCGAGCCCACGGCGCGCGAAGCGCCCGGAGCGCCCGCCATCTCCGCGAGGCCGCCGTAGGCGACGGCGCCGCCCGCGGGGATGCGCAGCAGCGCTTCCCAGGCGCGGAGCTGGAAGTCCGTGCCCTTGAGGACGAGGCTGAGCGGCTGGTCGAGGCGGCCGCGCATGCGCGCGTTGAGCGCGTCCGCGTAAGCGCGCACCCGCGCGGGGGAAGCCTCCAGCTTCGCGCCAGGCCAGCGGCCTCGGAGCTCCTCGAAGGCGCGCTCGGGGTCCTCATCTTCCAGGAAGGAAAGGCCGCAGAGGCCGCGTTCCTTCCCATCGCCGAGCAGCGCGGCGAAGAGCGCGGGGCCGAAGGGCGTCTCCTCCACGCCCCACTGCACCGTGAGGCCTCCGGCTTGGGCTTTGTACTCGCCGGGCGTCATGCGCTCGCAGGAGAGGAAGAGGTCGTGCAGGCGGCCCGGCCCCGAAAGGCCCACGGCGTGGCTCGTCTCCAGCAGGCTGCGGGACTCCGCGAGCAGGCGCTTGGCCTCCGCCAGCGTGAGGAACTGGAGGAAGCGCTTGGGGCTCACGCCGGCCCAGCGCTGGAAGAGCCGCTGGAAATGGAATTCGCTCAAGCCCACCTCCGCGGCCACTTCCGCGAGGCCGGGCTGCTCCTGCGCGCGGGCCTGGATGAAGCGGATGGCCTGTTCCACCTTGCTGTAGTCGCTCTTGGGCATCGTGTCCTCCCGATCCGCAAGGTTGGGCCGCGGGGAAGCCTCCTCCCACCCGATTGTTGCGGCGATCGGCGCGGTCGTGGGCCACGAACCGCGAAGTGCGTGTTCCCTTGCGCCTTCTCGGAGCCTAGAGTCGTGAACGCCACTCAGGGGAGCCCCCATGTCCAGCGTCAAGGCCTACGCCACCGCCTCCGCCACCTCGCCGCTCGCGCCCTCCACCATCGACCGCCGCGAAGTCGGCCCGCACGATGTGGAGATCGAGCTGGCCTACTGCGGCGTCTGCCATTCGGACATCCACATGGCCCGCGACGAGTGGGGCAACTCCAGCTACCCGATGGTGCCGGGCCACGAGATGGTGGGCCGCGTCACGAAGGTGGGCGCGCATGTCACGCAGTTCAAGGCCGGCGACCTCGCGGGCGTGGGCTGCCTCGTGGACTCCTGCCGCACCTGCGCCAGCTGCGAGCGCGACCTGGAGCAGTTCTGCGAGAAGGGCGCCGCCTTCTCCTACAACAGTACGGAGATGGACCGGAAGACGCCCACCTACGGCGGGTACTCCGGCAGCGTCGTCGTGGACGAGGCCTTCACGCTCCGCATCTCGCCCAAGCTGGATCTCGCCGCCGCCGCGCCCCTGCTCTGCGCGGGCATCACGACCTATTCGCCCCTGCGCCAGTGGGAAGTGGGCGAGGGCACCAAGGTCGGCATCGTGGGCCTGGGCGGGCTCGGCCACATGGCCGTGAAGATCGCCGCGGCCATGGGCGCGGAAGTGACGATGCTGAGCACCTCGAAATCCAAGGAGGCCGACGCCCGCAAGCTGGGCGCCACCGGCTTCGGGCTCACGAGCGATCCGGAGACCTTCAAGCGGCTCGCGGGCAGCTTCGACTTCATCCTCGACACCATCTCCGCGCCACACGACTACAACGCCTACTTGAGCCTCCTGCGCCTCGAAGGCGCCATGGTCGTGGTGGGCGTCCCGCCCGCGCCCACGCCGGTGGCGGCGATGTCCCTCATCTTCGGCCGCAAGATCCTCGCGGGCTCCCTCATCGGCGGCATCCGCGAGACCCAGGAGATGCTCGACTTCTGCGCCGAGCACGGCATCGTGTCCGAGATCGAGCTCATCCCGGTGGGCAAGATCAACGAGGCCTACGAGCGCATGCTGAAGAACGACGTGCGCTACCGCTTCGTGCTGGACCTGAAGACGCTCTGAGGCTTCAGGCCTTCGGCGGCATGTCCGCGCCGCGCCAGGCGTTGGAGGTGCCGATGTCCACGGCGCCGCAGGCCTTCGCGTAGAGGAAGAGCTGGAGCTTGTAGGCCGCGAGCCACTTGAAGGGCCCGTTCAGGATGGCGACGCCGAGAGGGGCCGTCCCCCCGCCGGGCAGCGGCGCTTCCTGCGTCTCCAGCGCGGTCTCGGTGACGCCGGAGAAGAAGGCCTCGATGGCCGCTTTCTGCTTCGCCATCGCCTCCGGGAAGCCGCCCAGCGGCATCTCCTTCGTCGAGGCCGCGTGGTCGCCGAAGCGCTTCCAGTCCGCGTGGGCCATGCAGTCGATGCCCGCCACGCCGGAGATGGCCAGGTAGCGCAGCAGTTCCAGCGTCGAGCGCTGTTTCTCGGAGGGCCGGTACTCCGCCGCGCCCGCGGGCAGCTTCGAGAAGAGGTGCAGGCAGATGTCGCATTCGCGGAGCATGGCCGCGGCGATCTGGTCCTTGGTGATCATGGGCGCTCCTGGGCGGTGTCTCCACGCTACCGGATTCGGCGCCTAAGCGCCTCCGCTTCCGGCCCGTAGTCCATACTCTGGATCACCTTTCCGGATAGCGAAGGAGCGCCCTTGAAGCCCAGGCTGATCGCCCCCCTGCTCGCTTGCCTGCCGGCCTTCACCCAGGCGCCGGCCTCTCAAGTGAGCGTCCCGCCCACGAAGACCGTGGATGCCGTGGACACCTACTTCGGGAAGGCGTATCACGACCCCTACCGCTGGCTGGAGAACCTCAAGGATCCGGAAGTGGCCGCGTGGTTCAAGGCCCAGGCCGTGGCGGCGGATGCCGCGCTGGACGCGATCCCCGGCCGCGAGTCCCTCGTGAAGGAGTGGACCGAGCTGGACAAGCTCCGCCCCGCCGTCTACGGGACGATCCTCTTCGAGCACGGGCGGCTCTTCTACAAGAAGACGCTCGCGGGGCAGAACACCGGGAAGCTCTACTGGCGCGAGGGCTGGACCGGCGCGGAGAAGCTGCTCTTCGATCCCTCGACCTACAAGGCGGGCGTGGTCTCCACGCTCCAGGCCATCGTGCCCTCCTTCGACGGCCGCCGCGTGGCCATCGGCATTTCCGCCGGCGGCGCCGAGATCTCGGAGATCCGCGTGATCGAGGTGGACAGCGGCAAGCTGCGGCCGGATTCCCTGGATGGCAGCTACGGCCCCACCGGCTGGACGCCGGACAACCAGGCCTTCTTCTACGACTCCGGCCAGGGCGGCGATCCGCAGAGCGTCGCCTTCCACCTCAACCGGAAGATCCGCCTGCACCGCCTCGGCGCCAAACCCGGCACGGATCCCGACATCCTCAGCGCCGCGAGCGCACCGGGACTGGGGATGGGTCCCGAAGAAGGCCCCACCGCCGCGATCGACGAAACCCTTCCGGGCTACCTCTTCGGCGGCGCCAATACCGCGCAGAGCGAGCTGAGCGCCTTCATCGCGCCCATCTCCGGATTGAAAGGCGCGAAGCTCCACTGGACGCGCCTCTGCAAGCGCTCCGACGACCTCGTGCAGAACCTGGCCTTCCACGGCGGCCTCGTCTACGCCGTCACCTACGCCGGCGCGCCGAACTACAAGGTCATCGCGACGGATCTCCGCCATCCCGACTGGAAGCATGCGCGGACCATCGTCCCCGAAGGCCCCGCGCCCATCCAGTACCTGGTCCCGAGCCGGGACTACCTCCTCGTCGTCTATTCGGACGGCATCACGGGCCGGATCTCCAGGCTCGACTACCGCACCGGCAAGCTCGAGGATCTCAAGCTGCCCCTCGCCGGCAATGTGAGCCTCTCCTGCCCCGATGTGCGCTCCAACCGCTGCCTCGCCTCCATCACCTCGTGGACCCGCCCCACGACGCTCTACGAGATCGACGCCGCCACCGGCCGTTCCGCGAAGAGCGTCTTCGACTCCGGCGTCCGCTACCCGGGCTTCGAGAACCTCGTCGTGGAGGAAGTGGAAGTCCCCTCCTACGACGGCACGAAGGTCCCGCTCTCCATCATCCATGCCAAGGACCTTCCCATGGACGGCTCCAGCAGCTGCGTCCTGGAAGGCTACGGCGCCTACGGCTACACCTTCGCGCCGGGCTTCTCCCTGCGGAACGCCCTCGCGCGCCGGGGCGCGGTGGTGGCCATCGCGCATGTGCGCGGCGGCGGCGAGAAGGGCGAGGCCTGGCACAAGGCGGGCTTCAAGGCGACGAAGCCGAACACCTGGAAGGACTTCATCGCCTGCGCCGAATACCTCGTCGCCAAGGGGTACACGAGCCCGTCCCACCTCGCGGGCACGGGCACCAGCGCGGGCGGCATCCTCATCAGCCGCGCCATCACCGAGCGGCCGGACCTCTTCGCGGCGGCCGTGTGCAATGTGGGCGACGCCGACGCCATGCGCAGCGAGTTCGGCACCGACGGCCCCGCCAACTCGGCGGAGTACGGATCCGTGAAGGATGAGGCCGAGTGCGCGGCGCTCTACGAGATGGACGGCATGCAGCATGTGAAGGCGGGCGTCGCCTATCCGGCCGTGCTCGGCGTCTGCGGCTGGAACGACCCCCGCGTCGCGCCCTGGCAGCCCGGCAAGTTCATCGCCGCGCTCCAGAACGCCACGGTCTCGGCCAACCCCGTCCTTCTGAAGGTCAACTACGACGACGGCCACTTCACCGAGGACAAGACCGTCACCTTCCGCAACTTCGCGGCCCAGTACGCCTTCCTCCTCTGGCGCACGGGCCACAAGGACTTCCAGCCCGCGAAGGACCGCTAGCGCGCGGCGCTCAGCTTCGCCAGCAGCCAGTGCAGGCAGGCCAGGTGCTGCGCGTCGTGGCTGCGCAGCAGGTGGACGAGGCCGCGCAGCGTGAGAGGCCCGTATTCGGCGAAGGTCCCTTCGCGATCCAGTTGCGCGTCGGCGGCCTCCGCCAGCAACCCCAGCGTGGCCTCCCGCGCCGCGCGGAAGGCCGCCAAGGCCTCGTCCGCGTCCGCCGCGCCGTAGTTCCGCGCCTCCGCGAGAGCGTAGCTGTCCAGGGAGGCGAGATCAGGCGCGTCCTCTCCCAGCATGCGCGTGATGCGGAGGTGGTAGCCCTCCGCCTCGATGTCCCGCAGGTGGCAGAGCTGGCCGCGCGCGGAGAACCTCTCGCCGGGCACGGCCTCCCAGGATTCCGGCGTCCAGTCGAGGCGCCCATCGGGTACCTGCCCCAGCAGCGCCTCCACCTGATCCGGCATGGACCGGAGGGATTCGATCAGTTCAAGCGGAAGCGCCATGCAGCCATCAGAACGCGGCCGCGCGCCGGAAGGAAGCCGTCTTGACGCTCCGGAAAGACGGATCCCCAGGCCGCCCGGGTGGGCGCCTGGGGATCCGCGCGGGCCTCTGGAAAGGCCCGCGGAACAGCAAGGCCTGGATCAGACCTTCTTGGGTTCCACGGCCAGCGGGACCGCCGGCTTAGCGACATGCTCGACCGCGGGGGTCGCGGTGGCAGGGACGGCCGCGGGCGTCGCGGCGGGGGTGGCGGGTTTGACTTCGGGCAGAGTGGACATAGGAACTCCTGTGAGGCCCTCCGTGAGGAGCGGCCTGATGAACGGACCCGAACGGGGGGCCTACCGGAAAAGCGGATCACGAGCCTGCCTACACGCTGTGGGCAGTGAGCCGCTGTCCTCACCCTGGGCGCATTCCCGGAGAACACAAGCGGTATTCCCGCCACCCTGCGTTCGAAGGGACTTAGCGCGAAAGAAAACCCGGACGCGCCATTCGAGCGCAGGATGGGGAGGGTGGACGCCCTGGACGGCGACACGGAACCTTCTAGTCCAGGGCATGGCCTTCCAGCCTGGGAACCACCCCGGGGGAGCGCGCGATGAAACGCACAGGCAAGCTGATCCGGGCCTCGGACCAGGAAGCGGCACGATCGGAATACACGGCCGGTCTACAGGCGATGTGGGAGGACCGCTGGATCCTGCTGGGCGATGCGGGCCGCAGCGCCTGGTTCCAGCGCCACGGGCAGGCTCCGCCCGAGCGCAACCCCATGCTCGATCCCATCCTCACCCTGCGGGGCGTGCGGGGCCTGACGCCCGGCATCGTGAAGGGCCGCGTGCACCGCACCTGGTGAAGGTGGCGGGCACCCCAGTCCGCGGGTGAGGCCCGCCCATGAGTCCGCGGCGAGCCAGCCCTTGGTGATCATGGGCGGGCTCCTGGGGAAAACTTCAACGTAACGGCAAGGTCCGGGGGGAAACGCATGGTCTGGGTTTTAGGCCTGTGCGAATCCGTGCGACAGGAGACTTTCT
>DATJFC010000225.1:0-9148 GCA_035495995.1 Holophagaceae bacterium | reverse complement strand
TGGTTCTGTTCCTTCCAGGCCCAGATGCGCTGCTCGAATTCCGCGCGGGTGAGGTCGTGGCGGGTCTTGCCCTCGGCCTTCAGCTGGCGCTCCACCATCATCTGCGTGGCGATGCCCGCGTGATCCGTGCCCGGCACCCACAGCGCGTCATACCCTTGAGCCCGCTTGAAGCGCGTGAGGATGTCGTGCAGCGTGTTCACGAGCGCGTGGCCCATGTGCAGGTTGCCCGTGATGTTGGGCGGCGGGATGACGATGGACCAGGGCGCCTTGCCGCTCTCCGGCTTGGCCTCGAAAACCTTGGCCTCCTCCCATACCGCGTACCACCGCGCCTGGGCGGTCCTGAAGTCGAAGGCCTTGTCCATCTCGCGCATCGTCAATCCAAAAGAAAGCACGAACCGCGAAGACGCCAAGAACGCGAAGGTTGTGAGGTGGCTTTTCTTCGCGTGCTTTGCGTCTTTGCGGTGAAAACCTAAACCGCCGCGGTCTCGATCTTCATGCCCAGGGTCTCGACCAGCTGGTGGTCGTGGCTTTCGCCGGGGTTGGGCGTGGTGAGGAGCTTCTCGCCGGTGAAGAGCGAGTTGGCGCCCGCGAAGAAGCAGAGGGTCTGGAGCTCGTCGCTCATCTGGGTGCGGCCGGCCGAGAGGCGCACGCGGCTCTTGGGGAAGAGGATGCGGGCCGTGGCGATCATGCGGACGAGGTCGAAGGGCGGCAGCGGCTCGGCCTGGGCCAGGGGCGTGCCCTCCACCGCGACGAGCTGGTTGATGGGCACGCTCTCGGGCGCGGGCTCCAGCTTGGTGAGCTCATGCAGGAAGTGGATGCGGTCATCGGCCGATTCGCCCATGCCGAGGATGCCGCCGGAGCAGACTTCGAGTCCGGCCTTGCGGACATTGCCGAGCGTGCGGAGGCGGTCGTCGAAGGTGCGGGTGTGGATGATCTTCGAGTAGAACTCGCGGCTGCTGTCGAGGTTGTGGTTGTAGACATCGCAGCCGGCGTCCTTGAGGCGCACGGCCTGCTGCTCGTTGAGGAGGCCGAGGGTCACGCAGACCTCCATGCCCATGCCCTTCACGCCCCGGACCATGTCCAGCACGGCGTCGAAGTTGGCGTCGTCCTTCACCTCTCGCCAGGCGGCGCCCATGCAGTAGCGTGTGGAGCCGTTCTCCTTCGCGGCCTTGGCGCCCTCGATGACGCGGGCGACCTCCTTGAGCGGCTCGACCTTGAGATCCGTGGCGTAGCGCGCGCTCTGGGGGCAGTAGGCGCAGTCCTCGGGACAGGCGCCGGTCTTGATGCTGTCCAGCGTGCAGAACTGGATGTCCTTGGGGTCCCAATTGGCGCGGTGCACGGTGGCCGCCTGGAACAGCAGTTCCGGGAAGGCCTGGTCGTGGATGGCGCGGATCTCGTCAACGGTGCGCATGGGAACCTCGGAATCATCCAGTCTACCTTTGAAGCGCCGATTTTGCGCCCACAAGGTCTGTGGTGGTCTGTCCGGAACGCCTTCGGGATACCCTCGCCGTGCTAGGGTGGAACCACTTGCATATGGGAGGCTCCGTGGCCACTGCGACCTCGACCCAAGCCCCGTCCGCCCCGGGTTCGACGCTGACGAAGGAGCAGCGCATCGCCCTGTACCGGACGATCTACGCCGCCCGCCGCATCGACGACAAGGAGATCATCGGCAAGCGCCAGAACAAGGTCTTCTTCCAGATCAACGGCGTGGGCCACGAGGCCGTGCAGGCCGCGGCGGCGATGCTGTTCAAGCCCAGCTACGACTGGTTCTTCTTCTACTACCGCGACCGGGCTCTCTGCTACGGCCTGGGCTACAGCGCCTACGAGCAGTTCCTCGGCAGCGTGGGCGCGCTGGACGATCCCGCCAGCGGCGGCCGCCAGATGCCCAGCCACTGGGGCCACAAGGGCCTCAACATCTACAGCACCAGCAGCCCCACGGGCTCCCATTTCCTCCAGGCCGTAGGCGCCGCCGAGGCCGTGCTGCGGGCAGAGCAGGGCGGCATCGCCCAGGAGATGGGCTTCCGTGGCGACGAGATCGTCCTCGCAACCGGCGGCGACGGCCAGTGCAGCGAAGGCGAGTTCTGGGAAGCCATCAGCAACGCCGTGAACCTGAAGGTGCCGGTCGTGTTCCTCATCGAGGACAACGGCTACGCCATCTCGGTGCCCAGCGAGGTCCAGTACCCCGGCGGCAATGTCGCTGGGCTGCTCAAGGGTTTCGAGCCCCACGGCCTCCTCATCGTGGACGAGGTGGACGGCTGCGACCCTATCGCGTCCCACGACGCCCTCAAGAAGGCCGTGGACCACGCCCGCGCCCGCAAGGGTCCGGCCCTCGTGCGCGCGAAGGTGATCCGCCCCTACAGCCACTCGCTTTCCGACGATGAGCAGCTCTACAAGACGGCGGAGGAGCGCGAGGCCGAGTCCAGGCGCGATCCCGTCATCACCTTCGCGCAGAAGCTCGTCGCGAGCGGCGACCTCAGCGAGGCCCAGCTCCAGGCCTTGAAGGATGGCGTGCAGCGTGAGGTGGACGAGGCCTGGGACCGCGCCGAGCAGGCGCCCATCCCTGCTTCGGGTTCCTACTACGAGCACCTCTACAGCATGGAGGTGGATCCGACTTCCGCCGCCTTCGACACGGAATCGAGCGTCGAGAGCCGCGAAGGCGGCAAGACGATGATCGACGCCATCAACCAGGTCATGAAGCAGGAGATGGCGAAGAACGACAAGATCGTCGTCTTCGGCGAGGATGTGGCGGACGCCTCCCGCAGCTCCGTGCTGGACCAGGTGAAGGGCAAGGGCGGCGTGTTCAAGGCCACCTCCGGCCTGCAGAAGGCCTTCGGCGACCACCGCGTCTACAACTCGCCCCTGGCGGAGGCCACCATCATCGGCCGCGCCGTGGGCCTCGCCGCGCGCGGCTTCAAGCCCGTCGTCGAGATCCAGTTCTTCGACTACATCTGGCCCGCCATGCAGCAGCTCCGGGACGAGCTGGCCACCGTGCGCTGGCGCTCCGCCGGCAACTTCAAGTCGCCGATGGTGGTGCGCGTGCCCATCGCGGGCTACCTCATGGGCGGCAGCGTCTACCACAGCCAGTGCGGCGAAAGCACCTTCACGCACATCCCCGGCCTCCGCGTCGTCTACCCCAGCAACGCGCTGGACGCGGCCGGGCTGCTGCGCACCTCCATCCGCTGCGACGACCCCGTGCTCTTCCTGGAGCCCAAGCACCTCTACCGGCAGACCCACAACAAGGGACCGGAAGTGCCCGAGGACTTCATGGTGCCCTTCGGCAAGGCCCGCACCGTGCGCGAGGGGACGGACCTCTCCGTCATCACCTACGGCTGCACCGTCATCCGCGCGGTGCAGGCGGCGCGCGAGGCGGAGAAGGAAGGCATCCATGTCGAGATCATCGACCTCCGCACGCTGAACCCCTACGACTGGGCCGCCATCGAGCGCACGGTGAAGAAGACCCACCGCGTCATCGTCGCCCACGAGGACACGCTCTCCTGGGGCTACGGCTCCGAGATCGCCGCGCGCATCGCGGACGAGCTCTTCTTCCACCTCGACGCCCCCGTGCGCCGCGTGGCCGCCAAGGACACATGGGTCGCGTACCAGCCCAAGCTGGAGGACGAGATCCTGCCGCAGCCCGCCCACTTCCTCGAGGCCTACCGGGCCCTGATGAAAGTCTGATGGCGGCCCAGGCGAAGAAGCCGGCGGTGAAGCGGCCCGGCAAACGCGAACTCCGTGCGCGGGTCGAGGCCGAGCGCGCGGAGCTGCGCCGCCGCCTGCAGGATCTGCTACGCGCGCTCGCCCTGGGGCCGGGCATTGCCGCCGACCTGGAGGCCTTTGCTGCCGAAGGCCGCGAAGCCGAGGCTCTCGCCCTCCTTGCCCGCCACGCAGGCGGCACCGAGGGCGACACCCGTCGCATCGCTGAAGCCTGGACCACCGCCAAGGCCATCGCGGCACTGCCGAAGGTCTGAGCTTGACCGGTGCGATAAGCCACCCAACACTTGGCCACCGATCATGTCCATTGACCGCGATTTCCTGAACAAGCTCCAGATCGCCTCTCCATGCCCTGCTGCCTGGGCGGAGATGAGGGGCGACGACCGCGCCCGCTTCTGCGCGGCCTGCGAGAAGCATGTCTACGACTTCTCGAAAATGACGGCGGCCGAAGGTCTGGCGCTCATCCGAGAGAAGGAAGGCAAGGTCTGCGCGCGCCTGTGGCGGCGAGCCGATGGCACCGTGATCACGGCTGATTGTCCCGAGGGCGCCAAGCGCTTGACGGACCGGCGGACTGCGAGGCTGCCTTGGGCTGCGGCCACGCTGATCGCCGGGGTCCTGTTGAATCTCGGCTGCTCGCTCCGGTCGCCAGAGGCGCAGCCTCAGTCCAACGCCGTGGCCCGGTCCCAGGCAGCAGACGACGATGGGACGCGGATGGTCGTGGTCGGAGCTCTCGACGGGTATGTCGGAGGCATCGATGCGACTACCCCCACTGTCGGATTGAGGATGGCTTCGCAGGATTGGGAGAACCTCCCCCTGCGCTGAGGCTGAACGGACGTGTTGTTCGCCCGTAGCCGCTTCATGCGCCGCCTGCTCACCGCCTTCATCGCCTTGCTGGTCTTCTATGCCGGAGCCTCGGCGGCCGCAGGCTTCCTATTGCCGTCCCTCCTCCTCCATCCGCCTGTGCCGGCCCGCACGCTCATGGAGCGGGACGCGGTTCTCGCCCGTTTGGCGGGCCAGGACGGGCGGTGGACGGAGCATGCGCTCACCGGGGGCGGCGGGGCGCAGCTGGCGCTCTTCTGGCTGCATCGCGCGCATTCCAAAGGGGTGGTCATCACGCTTCACGGTTTCGGCGACGATGCCTGGGGCACGGCGGGGCGGCTCATGGATCTCCCGGGCTGGGACGGCGCGGTCTTCACCTTCCGGGGGCGGGACCTGCACCCCGGCATCCCCTGCACGCTGGGCGCGCACGAACAATGGGATGTGGTGAGCGTCGTGCGTTTCCTGGAAGCGAACGGCGTGCCCCGCGGCCGCATCGTCCTCGCCGCCGCCAGCCAGGGCGCGGGCGTGGCGCTGCTCGCATTGCGCGATCTCGAACACGACGGCGGGCCGCTGGGAGGCGCGCTGCTGGAATCGCCCTTCCGCGATCTGCGGGACGCGGCCCGCAACGACCTGCGCGGCACGCTGGGCAGGTTCGAACCCTTCGCGCGCCCGGCCGAGCGCGTGGCGCTCTGGCGCGCGGGCCGCCTCGCGGGCTTTGACCCCGACGCGGTCTCGCCGCTCGAGGCTTCCCGCGGCCTGCGCACGCCGGTGGCGCTGCTGACGGGGGACGCCGACGCCGTCACGCCGCTGGAGGGCGTGCGGGCCATCGCCTCCGCCTCGGGCGCGCCGCTCACCGTGGTGCCCGGCGCCGGGCATCTGGAGGCCGCCCGTAAGATTTCCGGAGGGTGGCGGGCCTGGGCGGACCCGAAGCTCCGGGCCTGGGGCTTCTGAGCCCTGCTCCGGGCGGCCAGGGGCCGGGTCAAAAAGGGGCTTGAAATTAATTAAGTGTTTAATTAATTTCAAGCCATGGCGAATGAGAAGCGCACTTCCCGATCCAAGGGCCGGCCCGTCGCCACCGCATCCGGCGGGGCCCGCGAAGCGCTGCTCGACGCGGCCCAGGAACTCTTCGGGCGGCAGGGCATCGCGGCGACTTCCCTCGCCAAGATCGCCGCCCAGGCGGACATGACGCCCGCGATGGTCCACTACTACTTCAGCAGCCGGGACCAGCTCCTGGATGCGCTCCTGGAAGAGCGCATCCAGCCGCTGATCGACCGGGTGTGGGGTCCGGTGCCCGCGCAGCCGGAAGCGGTGGAGTCGATCCTGGACGGCATGATCCACCGCCTGGTGGAAGGCGCCGCGGCCAAGCCCTGGCTGCCGCCCCTCTGGGTGCGCGAGGTCCTCAGCGAAGGCGGCCTCCTCCGCGAACGGATGCTGAAGCGCCTGCCGGTGGCCAAGCTCGGGGTCCTCGCGGCGGCCGTGGCCAAAGGCCAGGCGGAAGGCCGTGTGAATCCGGACCTCCACCCGCCGCTCCTCGTGATGTCCGTGCTCGGCCTCAGCCTGCTCCCCCTCGCGATGTCCGGCGTCTGGAAGCAGGTTCCCGGCCTCGCCGGCATCCCGCAGGACCACATCGCCCGCCATGCCTCAGCCCTGCTGCGGCAGGGCCTCCAGCCCTGATGACCGATTCGGAGGAACCCGACATGATTCGCGATCGACTCCTGCCCGCCGCGCTGGCCATCGCGCTCTTCGCCTGCGGCCGCCCGGCTCCGACCTACCAGGGCTATGTGGAAGGCGAATTCGTCAGCGTGGCCACTTCGCAGCCCGGGCGGTTGGATGCGCTGCCCGTCGCCCGCGGGCAGATGGTGGCCGCCGGCGCGCCGCTCTTCGGCCTGGAATGCGCGCAGGAGGCCGCGGCGCGCCAGCAAGCATCCGACGAAGTGGCGGCGGCCCAGGCCCAGCTGGCGGATTTGAAGCTCGGCAGGCGCCCTCAGGAAGTGGAGGCCGCCCGCGCGCAGCTGGCCCAGGCCGAAGCGCAGGCGAAGAACCTCGCCGCCCAGCTCGCGCGGGACGAGGCCCAGTTCAAGGCGCAGCTCATCTCCGCCGCGCAGATCGACCAGAGCCGGGCGGCGGCGCAGACGGCCGCCGAGCAGGTGCGCCAGCTGCGCAGCCAGCTCGCGGTCGCCCAGCTCCCCAGCCGCGGAGATCAGATCCGCGCGCAGGAAGCCCAGGTGGAGGCGGCCAAGGCGGCCCTCGCGCAGGCGGATTGGAAGCTCGCGCAGAAGACCGTCGCCGCGCCCAAGGGCGGCCTCGTGCAGGACCTGCTCTACCGTGAGGGCGAATGGGTGCAGGCGGGCGCGCCCGTCGTGCGCCTGCTGCCTCCGGGCAATGTGAAGGTCCGATTCTTCGTGCCTGAATCCGAAGTGGGCCGGCTGCAGCCGGGGCAGGCCGTCACGCTGCGCTGCGACGGCTGCCCCGGCCTCGACGCGCGCATCTCCTTCATCTCGCCCCAGGCGGAGTTCACGCCGCCCGTGATCTACAGCGAGAACACGCGGTCCAAGCTCGTCTTCATGGTGGAGGCCCGCCCCGCGCCCGCCGACGGCCTGAAGCTGCATCCGGGCCAGCCCCTCGCCGTGGTGCTGAAGTGAGCGCGGCCCCGGAATTCGCCATCGATGTGCGGGGCCTGACCAAGAGCTTCAACGGCCGCCGGGTCGTGAACGATGTGGCGCTGCAGGTGCGGCCGGGCGAGATCTTCGGCTTCCTCGGCCCCAACGGCAGCGGCAAGACCACCTCCATCCGCATGATGTGCGGGCTGCTCACGCCGGATTCTGGCGAGGGCACCTGCCTGGGCCACGACATCCTGCGCGAGGCGGCGCTCATCAAACGCCAGGTGGGCTACATGACCCAGAAGTTCTCTTTCTGGGAAGACCTCACCATCCGCGAGAACCTCGACTTCATCGCGCGGATCTACGGCATGCCGGACCGCAAGGAGGCCGTGGACCGGGCCTTGGAGGAGCTGGGCCTCGCGGGCCGCGCCCGCCAGCTCACGGGCGCGCTCTCGGGCGGATGGAAGCAGCGCCTCGCCCTCGCCGCCTGCCTGCTGCACCGGCCCAAACTGCTGCTGCTGGATGAGCCCACCGCCGGCGTGGATCCGACGGCCCGCCGCGACTTCTGGGAGGAGCTCCACCGCCTCGCCGCCACGGGCATCTCGGTGCTCGTAAGCACGCACTACATGGACGAGGCCGAGCGCTGCCACAAGCTGGCCTACATCGCCTACGGCAAGCTGCTGGCCCAGGGCACCTCGGCGGAGATCGTCGCGGAGCAGGGGCTCAGCACCTGGGCGATCCGCGGCGCGAATCTGGCGGGCCTCGCGGAAGCGCTCCGCGGCCGGCCCGGCGTGGACCAGACCGTCGCCTTTGGAAGCTCCGTGCATGTCAGCGGCCGGGACGCCGTGGCGCTGGAAGCATCGTTGCTCAGCGCCGGGAGCGGGTTCCAGCTCGAACGGATCGAGACGGGCCTCGAGGATGTCTTCATCTACCTGATGGGGCGGTCCCAGGACAATTTCGGGGGCGCCGCGTGAAGGCCTTCGACGGCTTCTCCTTCGCCCGCTGGTGGAGCATGGTGCTCAAGGAGTTCCTGCAGCTCCGGCGGGACCGCGTGACCTTCGCCATGATCATCGGCTTGCCGATCATGCAGCTGATCCTCTTCGGGTACGCCATCAACTCGGACCCGAAACGCATGCCCACCGCCGTCGTGCTCGCGGACCAGAGCGACCTCACCCGCAGCCTCGTCTCCGCCATGGAGAACTCGGAGTACTTCCGCGTCGTCAGTACGATGCCGGACGAGGCCTCCGCCCGCGAGGCGCTGCGCCGGGGCGAGGTCCAGTTCGTGCTTTCCATCCCGCCGGACTTCACCCGGGAGGTCCTGCGCGGCGCGCGCCCCGCCGCGCTGATGGAGGCGGACGCCTCCGACCCCGCCGCCACGGGCAACGCCATGAACTCGCTCGCCGCCCTCGTCGAGCAAGTGGCCCAGCGGGATCTCAAGGGTCCCTACGCGCCGCTGGCCGGCGGCCAGGCGCCCTTCGACATCCTGCCCCAGCGGCTCTACAACCCCGAAGGCATCACGCAGCTGAACATCGTGCCGGGCCTCATGGGCGTGATCCTCACGATGACGATGGTGATGATGACGGGCCTCGCCATCACGCGCGAGCGGGAGCGGGGCACCATGGAGAATCTGCTGGCGACGCCGGTGAAGCCCATCGAAGTGATGACCGGCAAGATCGTCCCCTACATCGCCATCGGGCTCATCCAGGCCACCATCATCCTGATGGCCGCGAGGTTCATCTTCGCCGTCCCTTTCCACGGCAGCCTCACGGCGCTCTATTTCGCCGCGCTGCTCTTCATCGGGGCGAACCTTTCCGTGGGCATCACCCTCTCCTCGCTCGCGCAGAACCAGCTTCAGGCCGTCCAGCTCGCCTTCTTCTTCTTCCTGCCGAACATCCTGCTCTCGGGCTTCATGTTCCCCTTCCGCGGCATGCCGGAGTGGGCGCAGTGGGTGGGATCGCTGCTGCCGCTCACGCACTTCCTCGTGCTCGTGCGCGGCATCATGCTCAAGGGCAACGGCC
>DATJFC010000224.1:0-3466 GCA_035495995.1 Holophagaceae bacterium | reverse complement strand
AAGGCCTCCCCGGGCAGCGGTCCTTCGGGCGGGATGGCCAGGTGGAGCGCCGCGAGGCCCAGGCTCGCGCCCAGCCGAAAGGCCAAGGGCAGGAAAGGGGGCCCCTGCCGGGAGGCTTGCCGGGCGCGGAATGGCATGGCCCAAGGATCAGGCAAGCGAGGATCCGGCGGCAGAGGGATCTTTTAGGCAGAATGGAGGCATGGCAGGAAAACCTCTCATCCCCTCGCTCCGCGACGCCGGGCTCAAGCAGACGCCCCAGCGCCAGGGCATCCTGCGCGTGCTGCAGGGCTCCGACAGGCCCCTCACCGTGGAGGAGATCTGGGACCGGATGGAAGGCCGCCGCTCGGGGCTGCCCACCATCTACCGCAACCTCGAGCGCTTCGTCCAAGAGGGCTGGGTCGAGAGCATCCTCGGCGCCGACCAGGTCATGCGTTTCGTCCGCTGTGAAAGCGCGCATCACCACCACCATCTCCAGTGCGAGTCCTGCGGGCGCATGGTGGAAGTGGACGGTTGCGGGCTCGACGAGGCGCTCGCGCGCATGGCGGCGCGCTCCGGATTCCACATCACGCGGCACCAGCTCGTCCTCTACGGCCTGTGCCCCGAGTGCTCGACGAAAAAAGCCCGTTGACCTCCGCGCCCGCTTTGGTAGGATCAAGGTTCAGCGCGGGTGTAACTCAGTGGTAGAGTGCAACCTTGCCAAGGTTGAAGTCGTGGGTTCAAATCCCATCACCCGCTCCACCACACCGGGCCGCGCAAGCGGCCCGAGTCGTAAGAAGGCAGCAACATAGGCGCCGTAGCCAAGTGGTAAGGCCCGGGACTGCAAATCCTGTATCCATCGGTTCGATTCCGATCGGCGCCTCCAAAAAGAAGCCCCGCGAATGCGGGGCTTCTTTCTTGATGCCGCGACCGCTCAGACCTTCTTGTGCGACACCGAATTGATGCAGTTGCGGAGCCCCGTGGGCGCGGGGCCGTCCGGGAAGACATGGCCGAGATGGCCGCCGCAGCGGGCGCAGTGCACCTCGGTCCTCATCATGCCGTGGCTCCGGTCGGTCTCGGACTCGACCGCGCCTTCCATGGGCGCCATGAAACTGGGCCAGCCAGTGCCGCTCTCGAACTTCTTCTCGGCGCGGAACAGCTCGAGGCCGCAGCCTGCGCAGGCGTAAGTGCCCGGGGCGTGGGCCTCGCAGTACTCGCCGGTGAAGGCCCGCTCAGTGCCCTTCTCGCGCAAGACGCGGTACTGCTCGGGCGTCAGCAGCGCGCGCCATTCCTCATCCGTGCGGTGGAGCTTCTCGATCATGGGTTCCTCCACCCTTTGGAGTGCGCGGAAGCGCCCGGCGTGACGGTCAGCGCGTGATCCAGCCGCCGCCCAGCGCAGCCTCGCCTTCATAGAAGACCACGGCCTGTCCAGGGGCGATGGCGCGCTGGGGCTCATCGAACGCCACGGCCGCCCGGCCATCCGGCAAGGGCGTGACGGTGCAGGGGACCTCGGCTCCCCGGGCCCGGATGCGGGCGCGGCAGCGCACCGGCGCGGAAGGAGCTCCGCCGCACCAGCTCAGGTCTTTCGCGATCAGGGAAAGGCCGCCCAGGGCCTCGTCCTCCGCGACCCAGACGGTGCGGGCGGCGTGGTCCAGGCGGCTCACGTAGAGCGGCGTGGCGTGGGCGATCCCGAGGCCTTTGCGCTGTCCCACCGTGTAACGCCAGGCGCCTTCGTGGCGGCCCAGCACGCGGCCATCCTCGTGGCGGATCTCGCCGGCGGCGTCCTCCGGCGCCCGGCCAGCGGCCTCGATGAACGCGTCGTAGCGCTGGGCCCCCACGAAACAGATTTCCTGGCTTTCAGCCTTCTCGGCAAGGTGCAGACCCAGCTCGCGTCCCAGTTCACGCACCTCGGGCTTGCGGAGATGCCCCAGCGGGAACAGGGTCCGGGCCATGGTCGCCTGGGTCTGGTGGAAGAGGTAGTAGCTTTGATCCTTGGCGGGGTCCGAGGCCTTGAGCATCCGCCAGGCGCCGTCTTCGAAAAGGATCCTCGCGTAGTGCCCGGTGGCGACGAAGGCCGCGCCCATGGCCTCCGCGCGGTCCAGCAAGGCGCCGAACTTCAGGTGCTGGTTGCAGCGGATGCAGGGGCTCGGCGTTTCGCCCGAGAGGTAGCCTTCGATGAAGGGCTCGATCACCGTCTCGCGGAAGGCCGCTTCGTGGTCCACCACGTAGTGCGGGAAGCCCAGCTCGAACGCCACGCGGCGGGCGTCCTGGAAATCATCCAGCGTGCAGCAGCGGCCCTCGGCGGAGCCCTGGCCGGTCTTGTCGAAGAGCTGGAGCGAGACGCCCACCACTTCATAGCCCGCGCGGTGCAGGAGCGCGGCGGCCACGGAGGAATCCACGCCGCCGCTCATGGCCACGGCGATGCGGCCGCCGGGCTTGAGCGTCGGATGCGCCTTCAACGGGGCGAGGGCGAGATCCAACAGGCTCATCGCTGGCCTCCGCTGGAGAAATCAAGCAGCGGCGGAGCCTGCTTGTGCTCCTGCACCGTGCCGCAGACCTCCACGCACTCGCCGCAGTTGAAGCAGCCGTCCGCCACTCCGAAGACCAGGCGCGACGCGCGCGGGTCAAGGTCCAGATGGCAGGCCTTCAGGCAGGCCTGGCAGGAGCCACAGGCATCCAGGCTCTCTGGCGCGTATCGCGGGCGCAGGATGGTCTTGGCATCGCCGCTGGAGGCCGCCATGGCTTGGCCCATGCCGTAGATGCAGACCAGCCGGCAGAAGTGGAAACGCACGACGAAACCCGCCAGCCAGCTCAACGCGAGCGTGAAGGCGATGAAGGCCAGGAGCAGGGTCTGCACCGGGCCGCCCGCCCCCCAGCGGGTTCCGAACACCAGGCGCAGAACTTGGGAGGGATCCCAGAAATAGGCCGCGAGGCTCAGGGCCAGCAGGGCCGGAGCCCCGACCAGCGTCAACACGGCTCCGGCGCGAAGGCCCCAGCGGTGCAGGGCGGAGCGGCGCATCCAGGCCGCGACGAGACGGTTCTTGCCGGATCCGAAAACCGTGCGGAGCCCCTCGAAGAGCTCCACCGCGGCGCTGTAGGGGCAGCCCCAGCCGCAGAAGACCCTCCCCTTGAGGTAGCTCAGGATCGCGAGCCCCCAGACGATGATGACGAACGGGATGATCAGCCCGAGGGTGTAAGGCCAGTCGAGCGGGTAGGCCGTCCCGAGGTAGGTGACGGTCCGGGCGTCGATGTCGATGCGCATCAGGCCCAGCCAAGGGCAGAGCGTGTAGAGGAGCAGCAGGCCCACCTGCACGGTGCGGCGCAGCGCGTGATAGCGCGGAGCGGAGGATCGGGCGCCCATGACCCTCCAGTATGACGCTTCCCGCCTAGGTTCTCAGCTTCGGAAGTCTCAGGAGGCCGAACCCCGCCAGCAGGAACAAGGGGGCCAGCACGCCCCACAGCGGAGGCAGTTCGCCGGCGCGCGCGGCCC
>DATJFC010000223.1:0-4017 GCA_035495995.1 Holophagaceae bacterium | reverse complement strand
AACCATGCGCCGGCGCCTTCGGGCTGGAAGGCTTTTGATGTTCCTGGGCCCACCGAGGCGACCACCGGCGGCATGCTGCCGTCTGAGCAGCTCTCCTCTGCCCTTGCCAACGCAGTGAATGTCGTCGCCCACACCGAAACCGACAGGTTCGTTGACGGGACGGAACTCCACAGGAGCTTCCGTTCGGAGTTCAGCACTTCGGGCGACGCGGCCACCGATGTGGCCCATCTGTCCCTGATCGGCGGGGATCCCTTCGTGGTGCAGAGCCGGTCTTCGGATTTGGCGGAAGGGACCTTCACTGGGCTTTTCACGCCGGCTCCGAGCAAGGCGCTGCCTTTCGGGGGCGTCCTGCCTTCCGAAGGCTGGTCCGTCGCTGATTTCATCGGGCAGGGCGGCGGTCGCTATGTGGTCGCCAACCGGCCGCGCGGCCCCCAGGGGCTCTTCACGAGCCATCCGGTCGCTGCGGGCGTGCCCCTCGGAACAGGCGCCAACAGCTGGTGGGATGACACCGACGCCAAGGCCAACGGCCACCGCACTGGCGAATTCGACGCCATCGAGCTCCTGCGCGCCGAGGGCTGCGATCCGGCCGATCCAAGCGCCTGGTTCGCCGAGTTCAAGAGCGTGCGCGCCGACTGGTTCAACTTGCTGAACCTCCAGACGCCCACGGGCTTCACCAAGGGGCTCGGGCTCAGCGGCGGCATCTACAGCCTCGACACTCCGGTCGGCCTTTCGCGCACCTACCTGAACCTCGGCAGCGCGAAGCTCGAGCAGACCGACCTGAGCCCCGTGATGGGCGCGCTCAAGAGCGGCGCGCTGGTGGCTTCCACCGGCCCCTTGGTCGATGTGAGCATTGGGGGACAGGGCCCCGGCGGGTTCGTCGCGGGCCCCGTGGCGAGCGTGAACCTCACCGCGAACCTCTGGTTCGCCACCTGGGTGCCCGTGGACGAAATCCGCGTGGTCGTGAATGGCATCGTGGAACAGACGCTCCACCTGTCAGATTTCACGCGCGATCCGGCCGATGCCCGGCATTGGTCCGCGTCGATCACGGTCCCCATCGCCGCCAATACCGCCGGCAAGGACGGCTGGATCGTCGTGGAGGCTGGCGTGCCCCTGGCCACCTCGGGCGCCTACGCTCCGAATACGCCCTGGAACAGGATCATGAAAGGCATCTATCCTGTGGCCGTCACCAACCCGATCTTCGTGGACGTGGACGGCGGCGGCTACACCGCTCCGCTCTGATTCGAGGCCTTGATGCCCGACTGGCTGCCGGAGCGATTGCCGGAGGATGTGGAGGCTGAACGCAGCCTCCTCGCCACTTGCTGCGCGCCGGGCATGGAGTTCCGCGCGGCCGACATCGCGGCCCGCCTGACGGAGGAGGACTTCGTCGCGCCTCAGCACAAGGCGCTGTTCCAGGCTCTGCGCGAGCTCATCCAGCACCAGGTGGAGGTCAACGCCCTCACGCTGAAGGACATCCTCGACCAGCGCGGGCAGCTCGGCAGCGTGGGCGGCTTCGCGGGCCTCACCGAGCTGCTGGCGGCCGAGGAAGTGGGGCGGCCCGAAGTGCTCGCCGATCTCCTGCGGCGCAAGACGACGCTCCGGCGCCTGGTGAAGCTCGGCGCCCGCGTGGTGCGCGAGGCCGCGGACGAAGAGAAATCCCCCAAGGTCCTCGTCGACGAGGCCGCGCAGGAGCTGTTCCACCTCTCCCAGGAGGACGGGAAGGCCCGGGGCCTGCTCGACATCGAATCCGTCGCCAAGGAGACCGTCGAACGGCTCGAGACGCGGCTCCGGACCGGCAACGCCATGGGCGTCCCCACGGGCCTGCCCACGCTGGACACGCTCACGCAGGGCTTCCAGCCCGGCAACCTCGTGGTCCTCGCGGCGCGGCCGGGCGTGGGCAAGACCGCGCTCGCCCTCAATTGGCTCTTGAGGGCGGCAGGCGCGCCCTATAACCGCTGCGGGGCGTTCTTCTCCCTGGAGATGAGCCAGGAGGAGGTCTTCCTCCGGCTTCTCTCGGCCCACAGCCGGAAGAACCTCAAGCACATCCAGGCCGGCCGTTTCGACGACCACGACATGGCCGAAGTGCTCCGGGCGCGGGACCACCTGATCCAGCTTCCGCTCTACATCTGCGACCAGGCCGCCATCACGGTGCCCCAGATCCAGAACATGGTGACGAAGCAGGGCACGACCGCCAACCGGAAGATCGACTTCCTGATCGTGGACTACCTCCAGCTCCTCAGTTCGCCCCAAGGCAGCCGGGCGGCGCAGCAGAACGAGGCGGTGCGCGTGGGCGAGATCAGCCGCGGCCTCAAGCTGCTGGCGAAGGAGAACGGCATCCCCGTCATCGTGCTGTCCCAGCTCAACCGCGACGTGGAGCACCGCCAGGGCGGCCCGCCGCGGCTTTCAGACCTGCGGGACTCCGGCGCCATCGAGCAGGACGCGGACATCGTGGCCTTCATCCACCGCCGCAAGCCGGAAGGCGGGGACGGATCCGCCATGGACAACGATGTGAAGCTCATCGTCGCCAAGCACCGTAACGGCCCCACCCGCGACATCCCGCTCACCTTCCAATCGGACACGGTCAGCTTCTTCGAGCTGGCCCTGGAGACGAACCCAGGCTACGAGTGACGCGAAAAAGCCCCGCGACCGCGGGGCTTTTTCGGCGGATGAGGGACCCTTACTCGAGTCCGAAGGTCGAAGTCTCCAGCTCTTTCTTAATGACCGACATGAAGAGATCGCCGGTGGCGCCGTCCACGAGGCGGTGGTCGAAGCCGAGGCTGGAGAACATGATCTGGCGGATGGCGATGAAGTCGGTGCCGTCGGGGCCCGTGACCACCACGGGGCGCTTCACGATGTTGCCCACGCCCTGGATGGCGACATTGGGCTGGTTGATGATGGGCAGGCCGAAGGTGTCTCCGTAGACGCCGGGGTTCGTGATCGTGAAGGTCGAGCCGCTCGTCTCGTCCGGCTTCAGCTTCTTGGAGCGCGCGCGCTCCGCGAGGTCGTTGAGGCCGCGGGCGAGGCCGCCCAGGTTCATCATGTCCGCGCCCTTCAGCACGGGCACGATGAGGCCCCAGTCCAGGCTCACGGCGATGCCGAGGTTGATGTCCTGCTTGTAGACGATGTTGTCGCCGTCCACGGAGGCGTTCACCGCGGGGTAGGCCCGCAGTGCCTTGCAGGCCGCCATCATGATGAAGGGCATGAAGCTCAGCTTGGTGCCGAACTGCTCCTCGAAAGCCTTCTTGTGGCGGGTCCGGAGCCGGGCCACGCTCGTCATGTCGATCTCGAAGACCGTGTAGACATGGGGGGAGACGCGCTTGGACGCGACCATGTTGTCCGCGATGATCTTGCGCATGCGCGTCATGGCCTCGACCTTCACCCGCTCGCCGGGCGCGAAGGCGGGGGCGGAGGGCGTCGGCGGCACGGAGATGGAAGGCGTGAGGCCCATGGTGGGGGCCGAAGGATCGTGGGCGCCGGCCAGGATGGGGGCGATGGCGCCGCCCTTGGCGAGGTAGGTCTCCATGTCCGTCTTGGTGACGCGGCCGGAGATGCCCGTGCCCTGGACCTGCTTGAGGTCCACGCCGTGCTGCTTTGCCATTTCGCGGACGAGGGGGCTGGACTTGGATTTGAGGCGGCCTTCCAGGCTGTTGTCGTCCTCCACGGCCATGGGATGGGTGGAAGCCGCGAGGGGCGCGGAGGCGGCGACGGAAGCCGGGGCGGAAGGAGCCGCGGCCGGAGCGGCGCCACCGGCGGCCTTCTCGCCGGCCGCGCCGATGCGCGCGACGATGCTGCCCACGGCCACGGTCTTGTTCACCTCGACGAGGATCTCCAGCAGGACGCCCGCCGCGGGCGCGGGGATCTCCGCGTCCACCTTGTCGGTGCTGATCTCGTAGAGCGTCTCGTCCTTGGCCACGGCGTCCCCGGGCTGCTTGTGCCACTTGAGGACGGTGGCTTCCGCGATGCTCTCGCCCATCTGAGGCATGACGACATCGAAGGCCATTGGGAACTCCTTTAAAGATC
>DATJFC010000222.1:0-2838 GCA_035495995.1 Holophagaceae bacterium | reverse complement strand
CCCCACATCGTCCAGGAAGTCGGCGTCGAAATGCTCGACGGGCGCGCCCATCACATCCAGGTCCTCCAGCACCGGCTGGCTTTCGGTGACGCCGCGCTTGTGGATGAGGCCCGGGGTCCGCATCCAGAGGTCCGTGCCGGGCGCGGTCTTGAGCCGTTCCAGGATGCCGAGCAGGATGGGCTCGCCTTCGCCCTTCACGATGGCGTCCAGCTCGGGGCAGTCCTCGAAGACTTCATCCGCCAGATGCGTCGGATGCGGCCCGCCCGCCAGCAGCACCGCGGAAGGGCAGGCCTCCCGCGCCATGCGCAGCAGCTCGTAGCTGCGCTTGCGGTTGAAAGTGAACATGGAGACGCCGATGACCTGGGGTTGCTGCGCCTTGAAGTAGGCGAGGATCTCCTTGCGCGTCTTGCCCGAGAGGTTCGCCAGGCGGCAGGGATAGCCCTTCGTCTTGAGCATGGCCTGCAGGAACCCCAGCCCGATGGGCAGGAAGGTCATCCACTCGTCCCCGAAACCGCTGCGGGGCGCGCTGTAGACGAGCAGGGTCGTGGGGTTCTGCGAGGACATGGACGGGCTCCGGCCCAAGCCTCCAGTTTAGGCCTTGGCACCCTGTAAAGACAGGCGAAATTGCCGGAATGCCGGGTTAAAATCAACCACGCGGAGGGCAGCGGAGTGGCGGAGGGCAGCGGAGGCTTCCTCGAAATGGAAGACCTCACCGAGCGGGTCATCGGAGCCGCGATCCGGGTGCAAAGCGCCCTCGGCAACGGCTTGCTCGAATCCGCCTACGAGGCCTGCCTGGCCTACGAACTCCGCGAATCTGGACTCAAGGTCCAGGCCGAGGTGCCGCTGGACATCGCGTATGGCGCCTTGCACATCCCCAATGCCTATCGCATGGATCTCATCGTGGATGGGCGGCTCTTGGTCGAGCTGAAAACCACCGACAAGCTCCTGTCCACGCACGAAGCGCAGGTGATGACCTATCTCCGCTTCGCAGGGTTGAGAGTCGGCTTGTTGCTGAATTTCTGGGCCATGCCTCTCAAGCAGGGTGGGATCAAGCGCGTCCTGAACCCCCACACCTCTCCGCTGCCCTCCGCCACTCCGCTTACCTCCGCGTAGTTTTTTTGTTTTTGAGGCCCCCATGTCCACCGCCACGGAACCTGTCGTCAACGAGGCCCTGGGCCTGAGCCTGGGCCTTTCCAAGGACGAATGGCAGGTGGTGCTGAAGCTGCTGGACGGCCGCACGCCCACCTACCCGGAGATCGGCATCTTCTCGGCGATGTGGAGCGAGCACTGCTCCTACAAGTCGTCGCGCATCCACCTGAAGAACCTGCCCACCGAAGGGCCCCGCGTGCTGCAGGGCCCCGGCGAGAACGCGGGCGTCGTCGATATCGGCGACGGCTGGGCGGTGGCCTTCAAGATGGAGAGCCACAACCATCCCAGCTTCATCGAGCCCCACCAGGGCGCGGCCACGGGCGTGGGCGGGATCCTGCGCGATGTGTTCACCATGGGCGCGCGGCCGCTGGCGAACCTCAACTCGCTGCGCTTCGGAGAGCTGGACGCGCCGCGCATGAAGGGCCTCGTCAAGGGCGTGGCGGCGGGCATCAGCTTCTACGGCAACTGCATGGGCATCCCCATGCTGGGCGGCGACGCGGCCTTCGACGCCTGTTACAACGGCAACATCCTCGTGAACGCCTTCACGCTGGGCGTGCTGCGCGACGACAAGATCTTCCGCGGCTACGCCTCCGGCGTGGGCAACAAGGTCATGTACATCGGCTCCAAGACGGGCCGGGACGGCATCCACGGCGCGAGCATGGCGTCGGCTGAATTCGGCGAGGGCAGCGAGGAGAAGCGCCCCACGGTGCAGGTGGGCGATCCCTTCGTGGAGAAGCTCCTGCTGGAGGCCTGCCTCGAGATCTTCGCCACGGACTGGGTCATCGGCATCCAGGACATGGGGGCCGCGGGCCTGACCTCCTCCAGCTTCGAAATGGCCAGCCGCGCGGGCACGGGCCTGGAGCTGCGCCTGGACCAGGTGCCCATGCGCGAAGAGGGCATGACGCCCTTCGAGCTCATGCTCAGCGAAAGCCAGGAGCGCATGCTCCTCGTCGCCAAGCCGGGCCACGAGCCCGATGTCATCCGCGTCCTCCACAAGTGGGGCCTGGATGCCGTCGTCATCGGCGAGGTGACCGACTCGGGCCGTTTCATCGGCAAGTGGCACGGCGAGACGGTCATCGATCTGCCCATCCAGCCCCTGGCGGATGCGGCGCCCAAGTACGACCGCCCCCGCGCGGTGCCCAGCTACATCGCCACCGTCACCGCCGCGCCGGACCCCGAGGACCTGAAGCCCTCCGAGGCCGAGAAGACCTTGCGGCAGCTGCTGGCCCGGCCCACCATCGCCTCCAAGCGCTGGATCTTCGAGCAGTACGACGGCACTGTGCGCAGCAATACCCTGGTGGGCATGGGCGCCGGCGACGCGGGCCTCATCCGCATCAAGGACGAGCAGGGCAAGGACACCGGCAAGGCCGTCGCCATGAAGAGCGACTGCAATGGCCGCTTCGCCTACCTGGATCCCTTCTGGGGCGCCGCCCACGCCGTGGCCGAGGCCTGCCGCAACGTCTCCTGCGTGGGCGCCGAGCCCATCGGCCTCACGGACTGCCTGAACTACGGCAACCCCGAGAAGCCCGAGAACATGTGGACCTTCGAGCAGGGCTGCCTCGGCATCCGCCAGGCCTGCCTCGCGCTGAACGTGCCCATCGTGAGCGGCAATGTGAGCCTCTACAACGACACCGACGGCGTGAGCATCTTCCCCACGCCCATGATCGGCGCCGTCGGCCTCATCGAGGA
>DATJFC010000221.1:0-6168 GCA_035495995.1 Holophagaceae bacterium | reverse complement strand
CATGCTCATGGGGGACCTGTCCTGGATGGAAGAGCTGCTGGGGGAGGCGCCCGCGCGCCTCGTCTCCTTCGAGCGGGCCCTGGCGTTCAAGGCGGACATCGTGCACCGCGACCCCCTCGAGCAGGGTGAGCGCCGCCTCCTCAACCTGGGCCACACCCTGGGCCACGCGGTGGAATCCGCCAGCGGATACGCGCTCTTGCATGGCGAGGCCGTCGGCATGGGCCTGCTGGCCTGCTGCCTGCTCGGTGAATCCCTGGGGCAGCGGCCCTTCCCTCCCGCGTTCATGGACCGTCTCGCCGCGCGCCTCGCGCCCCTCTCCGCGCATCTTCCGCCCTGGGAAGCGCTGATCCCCTGGCTCGCCCGCGACAAGAAGGGCATCGGCCTCCGGGCCGGAGCCGGCGAGCCCACCATCCACTGCATCCTGCCCCGCCCGGGCGAGACGGCCCTCCAGCGCCAGCTGCCGCTGGAGGCCTGGCGCGAACCCTATGCGCGCCTCCAGCATCTATTGCAAGGGGACCCTTCCCGTGCCTGACTCGCGCTCCGCCTTCTTCCTTCTCGCCGTCGCGGCGCTCGCCGCCCAGGCGCCGCCCCTCAAGCCGCCCTCGACGGACGCGGCCACGGGGGCCACGCGCACCGACGACCCGCGCGCGCTCATGCTCAAGGCCCGCGCCATGCAAGTGCGGGACGGCGGAGATGATCCGAAAGGCGCCGCGGCGATCTACCGGCAGGTCATCGCCATGCAGCCGCGCAGCGCCGAAGCCCATCTCCGGCTCTCGGAGGCGCTGGAGGAATCCGGCGACCTGGCGGCCGCCGTCGCCGAAGCCAAGAAGGCCATCGCCCTCGATCCCCGTTCGGGAGAAGCCCTCAGCCAGGAGGCGAGCCTCCTCTTCCGGCAGGCCAGCGCTGACAAGGCGGCCGTTCCCGACGCGAAGAAGGCGTTGCTGGCCGCGACGGACCGCCTCCCCGGCGACCCGCAGATGTGGGCCTTCCTCGCGCAGACCGCCGAGGCCGACTCCGACGACCGCACGGCCCTGGACGCCTGGCTGCACCTCGGCCGCCTGAGGCCCGATTTCATCGCCGCCTGGGAGCGCGCGGCCATCCACGCCTGGGCCTTGAAGGATTACGCCGGGCGCCGGGAAGCCATCATGGCCCTCTGCTCCCGTGAGGACGCGCGGCCCGGCGACTTGAAGCTGCTGGAGGAGCTCGCCCAGGAGCAGATGAAGGAGGGCTTCCTCGGCCACGCGGAAGAGAGCTACCAGCTGCTCGCGGAGCGTCTTCCCGCGGAGCCCGGCGTCTGGGAGAGCCTGGCCCTCGTGGAGCTGCGCGTGCCGGAGTACCCCAAGGCCCTCGCGAACCTCCAGAAGGCGGAATCCCTCAAGGCCGACCCCGGGACCTCCTTCAACATCGCGCTCTGCCTCATGAACATGGCGCGCTTCGATGAAGCTTCCGCCCGCATCGCGTCGCTGATGAAAGAGCTGCCCGGCTCCGACCAGCCGCAGAAGGATAAGCTGCTGGACCTGGGCCAGGTGATCTACGGGCAGGCCCTCCTGCTCCGCGACCAGCCCAAGGCCCTGCTGGCCTGGATGAAGGCCAACCCCGCCCGGCCCGGCGCCTCCGGCGATCTCGCCGTCCTGAGGGCGCAGGCCCTCATCGAGACCGGCGATTTCGCCGCCGCCGCCGAGGCCATCGCCGAAGGCCGGAAGTCCTCCGGCGACCGGCCCTTCTTCAAGGCGGCTCCCGCGGCTTCGGCCTCCGGGAAGGAGCTCCGGAAAGGGCTCCAGCACCTGGACCTCCAGACCCGCGCCGAGTTGTGGGCGGGCTTCGGCCAGTGGCAGACCTGCCTCGACATGCTCACGAAGGCCGACGCGTTCGGCGCCTCCAGCGCCGACATGCTGCTGCTCAAGGCCAACGCCTACGATCAGCTGGACCGCCCGGAGGACAACCTGCGCGCCCTGCGCTCCGCCCAGCAGCTCGCGCCGAACGATCCGACCCTCCAGAACAACCTGGGCTACCTGCTGCTGGACCGGGGCGGTGACATGAAGGAAGCCGCCTCGCTCATCGAAGCGGCGGTGAAGCAGGTCCCGGATAACGGCAGCTTCATCGACTCGCTGGGCTGGCTCCGCTTCAAGCAGGGCGACCTCAAAGAAGCGGAGACTCAGCTCCGCCACGCGGCCGACCTGCGCCCCTACAGCGCCGACGTGCGCGAGCACCTGGGCGAGGTGCTGCTGAAGCTGGGCAAGACCGACGAGGCCATCACCCAGTGGGAGCGGGCCCTCGCCTTCGTCTTCCCCGGGCGCGACGCGCTCGAAAAGCGGCTCGAGGACGTGCGCACGGAACAGGCGAAGCAGAAGCTCCACGGGGCCGAAGACCAGGATGAGGACGGCGAGGACGGGGAGTGATCTTCTTTCCCCCCGCGCCCGCCCTGGCCGCGCCCGCGCAGGCAGGGGCCCAACTTCCGGCCCCCGAGCCGCCGAAGGCCCTGCCCTTCGCTTCCCTCCGCGCGGAATACAAATGGAGCCTCCGCGGCGCGAAGGACGGCGGCAGCGGGACGCTCGTGGTCCTGCTCCAACCCGCATCGGGCAAGCTCGTGCTGGAAGTCTTCACCTTCGGCGAGCGGCTCGCGCTGGTGGACGGGGACGCCGCCGCGGGCTACCAGGTGGTGCTGCCCAAGGAGCAGGTGGACCGCACCGTGGCGGGCCTCGCCGACCTGCCGCTGCCCTTCCTGCCCCAGACGGGAAGCGTCGATTCCCTGGCGCGGGCCCTGGCCTTCGGCGAAGGGCGCGGCATCACCGTGCGGCAGCGCGACAATCTGGGCCCCTCGAGGCTCGCCTACGAAGGCCTCGCGGAGGACGGCTCGGCCCTGGAAGTCGAGCTCATCCGCAAGCGGTGGCTGCCCTCGAACTAGGCTTCCGGCCGCAGGACCGCCGCCAACCGCGCGGCCCGCAGCCGGGGCATCAGCGCGGGATGGTGCCCGTGCGGTCCCAGCGGGTCCGCGTGAAGAAGTGGGTGACGGCGTCCCCGATGTCGCGGCCCACATCAGTGGGGCCGCTGGGCACGGTGCCGTTGTCGTAGTCGTGGTCGCCTTCGCGGAAGCTCCACCAGATCATGAAGGGCCGCCCCCGCAGGTGGTCCATGGGCACGAACCCCCAGTACCGGCTGTCCTCGCTGTTGTCGCGGTCGTCGCCCATGGCCATGACGAAGCCCGGCGGCACTTTCACGGGGCCGAGATTGTCCTTGAAGTCGTGCTGGATGAGGCTGTCCATGCCTTGGCGGTCCATGCCCAGGACATCAGGGTCCGCGAACCGCCAGAACCCGCTCGGCTCGGTGGCGGGGCCCGCGTCGCGGCCCACGGGCCACGGGCCGGCGATGGGGTCGCCCGCCTCGACGCCGCCATCCCCCTTGGCGTTGGGGATCAGATTCGACTTCACGATGTGGTATTCCCAGGGGCCGGTCACCTGCGCGCCGTTCACGTAGAGGCGCTTGTCCTTCATCTCGAGGGTGTCGCCGGGGAGGGCCACGCACCGCTTCACGTAGTCCTGGTCGCGGTCCATCGGGTAGCGGAAGACGATGATGTCGCCACGCTCCACCTTGCGCATCGGGAACAGCGCCGACTCCCAGGCGAACTGGGGCCGGGCGTAGATGAACTTGTTGATGAGCAGGTGGTCGCCGATCATCAGCGTCTCGCGCATGGAGCCGCTGGGGATCTTGAACTGCTGGCCCACGAAGGTCTTGAAGAAGAGGATCAGCGCCACCGCGAAGCAGACCACTTCGAGGTTGTCGCGGATGGCGCCCTTCGCGGCGCCGGGAGGCAGGTGCTTCGCGTCGTCGGCCATCCGGTCACCTCTTCCGCTTCGCGGAGCGCTTATGGGCGGGAGCCTCGGCCGGCGCCATCGGGGCCGCCGAAGGCATGTCCGTGAAGCCGAACTGCGTGAGCAGGTTCACCGTCACCCAGCGGCCGTCGGGCTGCAGCTCGTCCGTCTCGACCTCGCCCAGGCCCGGCAGGTAGAGGGAGCGCACGGGCTTCGCCCCTTCGGCGCGGGCCTCCACCCAGGAGCCGTCCATGGCGCGGTCCTCCGGCAGCACCGCGGCCCCCCGCCCCCAGCTTCCGCGGCCGAGGACGCGGAAAGAGGAAGGCCCGGAGGTCCAGGCGTCCGTCTCAGGGAAACCCTTCGGAAGCATCACGGCTTCGTTCTTACCGTCCGGGCTCAGCAGGCCCACGCCGCCATCCTTGAGGACGAAGAGCGCCTGGAAGGGCTTCTCCAGGCCCACCGTGAAGGTCTTGAACACGACCGTCGCCCCGTCCGGCCTGGCCACGACCTTGTCCACGCGCACCTGGAGCCGCTTCGCCGCCTGCTGCTCCTGGGGCAGCGAGGGGTTGATGTAGACGAGGGTGAGGCCTTCCTCCGCGGCGGCGTAGGGCCGCGCCACGGCGGGCCCGGGCTGCTGGCAGCCCGCGAGCAGCACCAGGGAGGCGGGGAGCAGCGCGCGCCTCACTTCGGCCCCTTGCCGAACTTCGCCATGAGGTCGCCGAGGGAGGCGCCCGGCTTGACGGGCTCAGGCTTCGGCCCGAAGACGCCGCCGGTGGGCTTCGGGGGCCGGGCGTCCGGCTTCCGGCCGCCGCCTTCGGGCCTCGGGCCTTTGTGCGGAGGCTTCGGCCCGCGGTGCTCGGGCCGGGGCCCATGGGCCGCTTCGGGCCGCGCGGCCATTTCGGACTTCGGCCCGCGAGGCTCGGGGCGCTTCGCGCGCTCCGGCCGCGGGCCGCGGTGCTCGGGCCTCGGAGCCCGCGCCTCGCCCGCGGGGGCCGGCAGCAGGGCCTTGATGGAGAGGCCGATGCGCTTGGAGGCGAGATCCACGGCCATCACCTTGACCTTCACCACCTGGCCCACGCTGAGCGCCTCGGAGGCCTCCTTGATGTAGCGGTGGCTGATCTCGGAGAGGTGGACGAGGCCGTCCTGGTGCACGCCGATGTCCACGAAGGCGCCGAAGGCCGCGACGTTCGTGACGATGCCCGTCAGCTCCATGCCGGCGGCGAGGTCCTCAGGCTTGTTGATGCCTTCGGCGAATTCCACGGTCTCGAAGACGGCGCGGGGATCGCGGCCGGGCTTCTTCAGCTCGGCGAGGATGTCCTTCACGGTCTCGACGCCGAACTGCCCGTCCACGAAAGCCTTGGGGTCGAGCGCGTCCAGCACCGCGTCGTTGCCCACCAGCTCCGGCACGGTCTTGCCCGTGAGCTGGCAGATGCGCTGCACGACGGGATAGCTCTCGGGATGGACGGCGCTCGCGTCCAGCGGATCCTCGCCGTCGCGGATGCGCAGGAAGCCCGCGGCCTGCAGGAAGGCCTTGTCGCCGAAGCGCGAGACCTCCTTGAGCTGCTCCCGGCGCTTGAAGGCGCCGTGCTCGAAGCGGTGGGAGACGATGTTCTTCGCCAGCTGGTCGCCCACGCCGGCGACATAGGCCAGCAGCTTGTAGCTCGCGGTGTTGAGATCCACGCCCACGCGGTTCACGCAGGACTCGACGACGTCATCGAGGCCCTTCTTGAGCTGGGTCTGGTTCACATCGTGCTGGTACTGCCCCACGCCGATGGACTTGGGGTCCACCTTCACCAGCTCCGCCAGCGGGTCCTGGAAGCGGCGGCCGATGCTGATGGCGCCGCGCACGGTCACATCCTGCTCGGGGAACTCCTCCCGGGCGATGTCGGAGGCGCTGTAGACGGACGCGCCGCTCTCGCTCACGGCGATGCAGATGACTTCCTTGCGGCCCGTGTCCTTCAGCCACTGGCGGATGAAGGCCTCGGCCTCGCGCCCGCCGGTCCCGTTGCCGATGGCGATGGCCTCGATGGGGAACTTGGCGAAGAGCGCTTCCAGGATCGCGGCGGAGCCTTCGAGGTCCCGCTTGGGCTCCAGCGGGTACATGACATCGGTGTGGACGAACTGGCTCAGGCGGTTCAGCACCGCGAGCTTGCAGCCCGTGCGGATGCCCGGGTCCACGCCCAGGGTGCAGCGCTGCCCCGCGGGGGGCGACAGCAGCAGGTGGTCGAGGTTGGACTGGAAGACCTTGATGGCCTCCAGGTCCGCCTTGCGCTTGGCCTCCATTCGGACCTCGACTTCAAGGCTGGGGAAGAGCAGCCGGTCGAAGGCGTCCGCGGCCACGGCGGAGATGTGCTTGCGG
>DATJFC010000220.1:0-3936 GCA_035495995.1 Holophagaceae bacterium | reverse complement strand
CGGTGATGGTCAGCTTGGTGCCCTGGGCCGCATGGTCCTTCATGGCGCCGGCGACGACGTCGGCGTTGCAGGAGTACTTGGCGTCCTTGGGGGTCACGATGGTGCAGTCCATGCCGACCTTGCCCGTGCCCTGCATGTAGGAATGGGCCATGTTGTTGCCATCGCCGATGTAGACGAATTTGAGGCCCTTCAGATGCCCGAAGTGCTCGGCGACCGTCTGCAGGTCCGCCATGATCTGGCAGGGGTGCTCCAGGTCCGTGAGGCCGTTGATGACGGGCACGCGGCCGTACTTGGCGAGGTCCGTGACGGTCTGGTGGGCGAAGGTGCGGGCCATGATGCCGTCCACGTAGCGGCTCAGCACGGCGGCCGTGTCGTAGATGGGCTCGCCGCGGCCGATCTGGATGTCGCGGCTGGAGAGGAACTGCGCGAGCCCGCCCAGCTGGTACATGCCCGTCTCGAAGCTGACGCGCGTGCGCGTGGAGCTCTTCTCGAAGATCATCGCCAGCACCTTGCCCTTGAGCGCGTCGCGGTAGAGCTGCGGGTGGCGCTTGAGGTCGGCGGCCGTCCCCAGCAGCTCGCGGATCTCCTGGGCGGAGTAGTCGGCGAGGGACAGGAAGTGCTTCTGGGTGATCATGGGGGCTCCGGACCGAAACCCCTATTTCATCACGCCCCCGATCAGGAGGCTTTGGCTTTTTGCGCGGCCTTCCAGGCGGCGATGAGCTTGGCTTCCTGCTCGGCGCTGGGGCCGCCCACCTTGGCGCGGCGGTCATCGGCGGCGAGGCCCTTGTGCCATTCGAGCGTGTCCTTGACGATGGCCTCGATGGGGCGGAAGCGCAGGCCCGCCTTCACGCCGCGGTCGTTGCGCCAGGTCATGAAGCCCTTGGTGTCGCCGGCAAAGGGCGCCCAGATGGGGAACTCGAAATCCGTGGCGTGCTTCGCGACGAAGTCCGCGTCCATCCAGACGGGGGTGGACTTGGCCGGGGTCGCGGCCTGGCAGGCCTTGATGACCCGGCCCCATTCGAGGCGCTTCTCGGGCCCGGTGGCGTTGAAGCGGCCCGTGGTGCCGTCCTCGGCGAGCTTCACGAGGAAGGCGCCGAGGTCGCGCACATCGATGACCTGGAAAGGATCGGTGGGCGCGCCGGGCACGGCGATCTCGCCGCCCCTGTCGAAGCGGACCGGCCAGTAGGTGAAGCGGCCCGTGTAGTCGTCGGGGCCCACGATGTAGCCGGGGCGGACGATGGCGACGCGGCCGGGCATGGCCTTCTCGGCCGCCTGCTCGCAGAGGGCCTTGAGCCCGCCGTAGTTCTGGAACTGATCGCCCATGGTCTCGACGGTGGGATCGGCCAGCGTCGCCAGGGCTGAGTCCTCATCGCCGTTCTCCGGGTTGGGCTCCTTGTAGCAGCTGATGCTGGAGATGTAGATGTAGCGCTTGGCGTGGTCCGCCAGCAGGGAGGCGGAGGCGCCCACCATGCGGGGGAAGTAACCGGAATCGTCGATGACCGCGTCCCAGTCGTGGCCTTCGAGGGCCTTCAGGCCGTCGCCCTTCTTGGGGTCCCGGTCGCCGAGGAGCTTCGTCACTTCGGGGAAGAGGTCCGCCCGGGTCTTGCCGCGGTTGAAGAAGGTCACCTGGTGCCCCCGTTCCAGAGCGACGCGGGTGAGGGCGGGCCCGATGAAGCCCGTGCCGCCGAGGATGAGGAGGCGGAGGGATTTCGGCGCCTTCCCGGGTGTCCGGCCCAGGAGGGCCAAGGAGCCGGCGGCGGCGGAGGCGGCGAGGAAGGCGCGTCGATCGAGGGGCATGGGGACTCCTGGGGGTTTACCTCGTGAATTTATATATAGAATGACCCGAGCCTTCCGCAAGGTGCCGATGCCTGATTCCGAGGATTCTTCCCCCCTGGGTCCCCTCCGCCGCTTCGTGATGGTGGAGCCGGGCGAAGGGCGCCCCGTGGCCTGGGCCTTCGCCTACGGCTTCTTCGTCGTGCTCAGCTTCTACCTGCTGCGCCCCATCCGGGAGGCTTTCGGCATCGCCAAGGGGGCGGATTCGCTGCCGCTCCTGATGACCGGGACCCTCGTGGCCATGCTCTTCGCGAACCCGGCCTTCGCGGCGCTCGCCTCGCGGCTGCCGCGGCGGCGCTTCATCCCCCTGGCCCACCGCTTCTTCGCCTTGAACCTCGTGGGCTTCTTCGCGCTCTTCCGCCTGATGCCCGCCCGGGCCACCGGGCTCGGCTACGCCTTCTTCATCTGGCTCAGCGTCTTCAACCTCTTCGTCGTGTCGCTCTACTGGTGCCTGATGAGCGACCTGTTCCGGGAGGAGCAGGGCAAACGGCTCTTCGGGCTGCTGGCCATCGGGGGGACGCTGGGCGGCCTCGCGGGCGCGGCCCTCACGGGCCTGCTGGTGGGCGGCTTCAGCTTCAGCGGCCACCGGGTCGCCCTCCCGGCCATCTTCATCCTGCTGATCTCCGCCGGGGCGCTGGAGCTGGCCGTGCAATGCATGAAGGCCCTGGTCCCGCAGGTTCCAGGAGCGGGCGCGGCCGGGGCGCCGCGAGAGCCCGGCCCCGGCGCCCTGGCGGGGCTGGAAGCCCTCGCCGGATCGCGCTACCTCCAAGTCATCTGCGCCTACATCCTCCTCTACACCCTTACTTCGACGCTGCTCTACCTGGCCCAGGGCGCCATCGTCGCGCGCACCTTCGCGGGCGCGGCGCGCGCGGCGGCCTTCGCTCGGATCGACTTCTGGGTGAACGTCCTGACGCTGGCGGCCCAGCTCTTCCTCACGAGCCGCCTGCTCACGCGCTTCGGCGTGGGCGTGATCCTCTGCGCCCTGCCGGTCCTCACCGCGCTCGGCTTCGGCGCGCTGGCGCTCTGGCCCGTCTTCGGGACGCTCATGGCCTTCCAGGTGCTGCGCCGGGGGTTGCACTACGGCGTGGACCGCCCCGCGCGGGAAGTGCTCTACATCCCCCTGAGCCCCGATGAGCGCTACAAGAGCAAGCCCTTCATCGACACCTTCGTCTACCGCACGGGGGACCTGCTGGGCGCCTGGCTCCCGGCCGCCCTGGGCCTCGTCGCCATCCCCGTCTTCGCGGCTTCCCTCGCCGCGTCCGTGGGCTGGCTAGGCGCGGGGCTCGGCATCCGGAGCCTGCGCAAGCGGATGGGTTTCAGTTAGGGCCGTCCGCGATCAGGATCCCGGGTTCGAATCCGAGGCCGTCCGCCTCCTTCGGCGCCTTCATGCCCCAGAGGGCGAGGCGCCGCGCGTAGGGTTTCCAGAATTCCGGCCGCGCTTTCACCGCGGACAGGGGCGGATGGAAGTGGAGCTCCACCGGTAATTCCGCCAGGGCCTCTTCGTCGAGATCCATGGCCTCGTCGTGCTCCCAGAGGAAGCCGCAGCGGGCCTCGGGGCAGGCGGCCCAGAGCTGCAGCACTTCGGAATGCTCGAAGCTGCTGAAGAGGATCCTGGGCAGCGCGGCCGCGGCCTCCGCGGCCGCGAGGGCCTGCTTCCAGCCCGGCTCGCCCTTCAGCTCCACATTGATAAGCTTCGCGGGGAGGGCGAGGGCGTCCGCGAGCGTGGGCAGCGGCTCGCCGTTGCGCAGTTTCGGCATGTCGCCCGCCTTCATGCGGCGCAGGACGCCGGAGCCCAGGGCCGTGCGGTCGAGCGTGTCGTCATGGAGGATCATGCTGACGCCATCCGCCGTCGGCTGGGCGTCCAGTTCGAAGCCGTCCATGCCCGCCGCCAGCGCCGCGCGGAAGGACTCCAGGGAGTTCTCCAGGTGCTTCGACGAATAGCCGCGGTGGCCGAGGATGAGGCTCATGGCTTCCCCTTTCCCAGATGCGATTCGAGCGCGGCCTTCAGGACGAGCGCGTGGTTGCGGTCCTCATCCTTGTTGGCCGTCACGAAGGTGAGGTCGCCCGCGCGGGCGAAGGCGGCCAGCTCTTCGAGGGCTTCCA
>DATJFC010000219.1:0-5395 GCA_035495995.1 Holophagaceae bacterium | reverse complement strand
GGTTGGCGGCGCGCGCGCCGCCGCCCGGGAGGATGAGGCCGTTGATTCGCTGGGGGGCAGGAGCAGTCACGGGAGTCCGGATTCCGATCCTAGCCTATGTCTTGATCGCAGGCTCTAAACCCCCTCCACCCGCCTTCGTAGCACTCTCAACACCTTCGTGTGGTGAGGTTCCTTGATGCGTGCCCCGGCTCTGGTTTGCCTCAGCGCGACCCTTCTGTCCGCCCAGACCCCGAACCCGCCCCATGTGGCGATCCCGAGGTTGGACGCGGCGCCGTCCATGGCCAGGGACGCGGATCTCTCCACCTGGGCCGGCTCGCTGGTGGTCACGGACTTCGGCATGATCATGCCGGACGACAAGGGCGAGAACCGCTGGCCCACGACGGCCCATTTCGCCTGGGGCCCGGACGCGCTCTATGTGGCGGTGGAATGCGTCGACCCCGAGCCTTCCAAGGTTCGCTCCGCCCTCCGCAAGCGGGACGACTTCAGCGGGGACCTGGATCTCATCGGCCTGGACATCGATGCCTCCGGCAAAGGCCTGAGCACCATCCGCCTCATCGCGACGCCTGAAGGCTGCCAGGACGACGCCATCGTCACGGACGCGACGGGGGAGAACTACGCCTACGACTGCCTCTGGGACTCGGTGGGGACCCTCACGCCCACCGGGTATGTCGTGAAGTTCCGCGTGCCCTACAGCAGCCTGCGCCGCCTGCCCGGCGACTGGGGCCTGCGCATCCTGCGCATCATGCCCCGCGAGCGCCGCTACGGCATCTCCTGGCCGCGCATGAACAAGGATGTCCAGTGCGACATCTGCCAGATGGCCAAGGCTTCCGGCGCGCCGGTGGCGAGCGCCGGCTCGCCCTTCATGGTCATCCCCTCCGTCACCTACGCGAAGACGAACACCTTCGGCGCCCCCACGGACGAGCGCGCGCAGCTCGGCGTGGATGTGCGCTACGCGGGCACCTCAGTCACGCTTGAAGGGACCTACCGGCCCGACTTCGCGACGGTGGACGCGGATGTGGATCCGCTCCAGATCAACAGCCGCTTCCGCGTCCTCTACCCCGAGCACCGCCCCTTCTTCCTCGAAGGCATGGAACTCCTCGGCATCAGCGGCGCGCAGCAGCAGTTCTTCAGCCGCACCGTGCAGGAGCCGCTCTACGGCGTGAAGGCCTCCGGCCAGTCCTCCTGGGCGAGCTGGACCGTGCTCACGGGCAAGGACCAGGAGGGCGGGATGCTCCTGGACGCGAACGGCGGCGCGGGCGCGGATGCCTTCTCGACCCACGACACCGCCGCCGCGGCGCGCTTCCGCCTGGACGACCAAGGCTCCGGCCTATCCGTTCTCGGCACGGACAAGGAGCTGTCCAGCGGCCCCGACGGCGCGGGCGGCAAGAGCGGCGGCCTCTACCTCGACAAATGGATCGGCCCCGAGTTCCACTTCACCGGCAGCGCGATCCGCTCCGTGTCCCACCTCCCCTTGGCGGACGGGTCGCTGCTGACCCAGGACGGCACGGCGACCTCGCTCCGCCTGGACTGGAACACGCGCCACTGGTTCGCCTCCGCCTGGAGCCAGGCCACGAGCCCGGACCTGCTGCTCGTCTCCGGTTTCACGGACCTGCAGGGCTACCGGCGGCAGAACGCCCAGTTCGGATGGCAGGGCAACTGGAACTCCGGCAGCCTCTCCCAGGCCAACGGCGATGTGCGCTGGCGCGACCTGAGCTGGTGGGACGGCCACACCTTCGACAAGGCCGTCGGACTGGACGCCTACGTGGAGACCGCGGGGCGCTGGGCCTGGAGCTGCGCCTGGGACATCGCGGGCCGCACCTGGGCCAACGATGAAGTCACCTCCAATTCCACCTGGAGCTTCAACACCGCCGTGAGCTGGAAGCGGCTCACCTGGGCCCAGCTCTTCGCGCAGGCCACCGCGGCCCGCACCATCGACCTGCCTTCGGGCGCGCCCGCGAGGCTCCATCTCAGCGGCTTCAACTCGCAGGGCGCCATCGGCAACGTGGGCTACAACCTCAACGCCATCCAGGTGGAGCTGGACCGGGAATCCGACGGCCTGCGCCTCGTGCGGGCGCGGGAGCTGTCCGCCACCGCCATCTGGCAGTTCCCGCTGAACCTCTACTTCAAGACTCAGGGCTTCGTCACACGCTACGACGGCAGCGAGGCGGACCTGACGGACAAGTACCTCAAGGGCTTCGTGGGCTGGCAGCCGAACGCCTTCACCACGGCCTACATCGGCTGGTCCGGCCAGCGCCACCGCGACCCCGCCATCGGCCTGCTGGACGAGCGCATGATCGAGCGCGGGGTCTTCGCGAAGTTCGCCTACGCGATCCAGTTCTAAAGCCTCTCCGCTACCATCGGAGGATGGAATCCTTCGATATCGCGATCATCGGCGCGGGCGCGAGCGGCGTGCTCACGGCGGCCCACCTCCACGCGGCGGCGCCCGGGAAGCGGGCGGCCATCCTGGACGCGGGCGCGCGCGCCGCGCGCGGGCTCGCCTACGGCACGCCCTACGGCGCCCATCTCCTGAACGTCCCCGCGGCGCGCATGAGCGCGCTGGCCCACGACCCCGACCACTTCAAGCGCTGGCTGGAAGCCCGCGGCATGGAGAACGCCGGGCCCCGCTTCGCGCCCCGCACCGTCTACGGCGAATACCTCGCCGACGTGCTGGGCGAAGCCTGCGACGCGCCGTCGGGCCTCGCGCGCGTCATCGGCACCTCGGTGGGCCTGGCCCGGGGCGAGGATGGCGGATGGCGGGTCCACCTCCATGACGGGCGCATCCTTGCCGCGCGCGCCGTGGTCCTCGCGCTGGGCAACCTCGCCCCCGCGGATCCGTTGAAGTCATCCGGCGCCGAATCCGACAACTACCTGCGCGATCCGTGGGCACCGGGCGCGGCCCAGGGCCTCGATCCCGAAGCCGCCGTGCTCATCATCGGCACGGGGCTCACCATGGTCGACCTGGCCCTGGCCCTGCGGGTGGAGGGCCATCGGGGCCCCATCCACGCATTGTCCCGCCGCGGCCTCCTGCCCCAGGCCCATGTGCCGCATGCTCCGCGCGCGCTCCCCGCGCCGCCGGATCCCATCCCGCCCCGCGCGATGCTGCGCTGGGTGCGCGAGCAGGTGGCGCAGGCGATGGGGGAGGGCGCGGACTGGCGCACGGTCATCGACGGCATCCGCCCTCACACGCGCCGCATCTGGGGCGGATGGACCGTGGCCCAGAAGGGCTCTTTCCTGCGCCATGCCCGCGCCTTCTGGGATGTGCACCGTCATCGCACGGCGCCCGAGGTGGCCGCGGAGGTCCAGTCCCTCCTCGCTTCCGGAGGGCTGCAGGTCCACGCGGGCCGCATCCACGGCCTCCGGGACGCGGGCGATGGCGTCGAGGTCCGATGGAGCCCCCGCGGGGAAGCGGGCGAGCGGACCCTGCAGGTCGCCCGCGTCATCAACTGCACGGGGCCTTCCTCCGACTACAAAGCCGTGGACCAGCCCCTCGTCGCGCACCTGCGCCGCGCGGGCTGGCTGACGCCGGATCCGCTGCGCCTCGGCGTCGAGACGGACGGCGACGGCCGTCTGCTCGACACGACCGGAAGCCCGGTGGCGGGGCTCTACACGCTCGGACCGCTCCGCCGGCCCACCTTCTGGGAATCCACGGCGATCCCCGAGATCCGCGAGCAGTCCCAGGCCCTCGCCGCCCGGCTCGCGGCCGAGGTGTGAATCAAGGCTGGACCTACCGGGAGATCCTCGGCCCGCGCGACGAGGGCCGGACCCTCCTGGCGCATCTGGCCGCCCGCTATGCCCACACCGAATCGGCGGAATGGCGGGCGCGCATCGAGGCGGGTCTCGTCCTGCTGGATGGACGGCCCGCGCGCGCGGAGGACCGGCTCACGCGCGGGCAGACGCTGGCCTGGATCCGGCCGCCCTGGGAGGAGCCCGAGGCGCCCCTCGTCTTCGCCGTGCTCCACGAAGACGAGGACCTCGTCGCCGTCGCCAAGCCTTCGGGCCTTCCGACCAATCCGGGCGGGGGCTTCCTCGAGCACACCCTGCTCCACCTCGTCCGCCGCCGCTACCCCGGCGCCTCGCCGGTCCACCGGCTCGGGCGCGGCACTTCGGGCCTCGTGCTCTTCGCGAGGACGGCCGCGGCCGGCGCCACGCTTTCCGCGGCGCTGCGGGACCGGAAGGCCCTGAAGATCTACCGCGCCCTGGTGGCCGGCGCGCCGCAAGAGGATGCCTTCGTCGTCGATGCGCCCATCGGTCCAGTGCTCCGGAACGGTGAGCGATCGATCCACGCCGCGAGCGCGGATGGCAAACCCGCCTTGAGCCGAGTCCGGGTCCTTGAGCGGCGCGAAGGATCCAGCCTCGTGGAGGTGCGCATCGAGACGGGCCGCCCCCACCAGATCCGCATCCACATGGCTGCCAGCGGGTGTCCCCTCGTGGGCGACCCGCTCTATGCGCCAGGCGGCGGATTCCTGCCGGGCGAGGCCACGCCCGGCGATCTCGGCTACCGCCTCCATGCCTGGCGCCTGGGCTTGCCCCACCCGCGCACGGGCGCGGCCCTCGACTTGGAATGCTGTCCGCCGGCGGATCTGGCCTGTCCTGAAGATTTCCTTTGATTGGATTGCCTCCAGTCACCTGTTAAGATCATTCGGTAATCGCGAGCTTTGACCGAGTGATCGACGCCATCGACCAGAAAATACTGGCGATCCTTCAGGACGCCGGCCGGACCTCCCACGCGGAGATCGGGCGGAGCCTCGGCATGGCGGCCTCGGCCATCTTCGAGCGCGTGAAGAAGCTGGAGGAGCGCGGCTTCATCCAGGGCTACGCGGCTCTCGTCGACCCGGCCGCCGTGGACCTGGGCCTGCTGGCCTTCCTCGCCGTGCGCACGGAGGATCCCGTCGGCGGCGACGCCACGGCCCGCGCCCTAGCGAAGCGCCCCGAGATCCTTGAGGTGCACCATGTGGCCGGGGACGATTGCTACCTGGCCAAGGTCCGCGTGAAGGACACCGCGGCGCTGTCCAAGCTCATGAAGGAAGTCGGCGCCATCAAAGGCGTCCGCGCCACCCGCACCACCGTCGTCCTCGAGACCACCAAGGAGGCCGCCCGCCTCCCCATTCCCGTTTCCAAAGGCAAGAAGGAGAAAGCATGACCCTCAAGCGCGTCATCGTCATGGGCCTCGGCAAGGTCGGCACCCTCGTGGCGACCCTGCTCCACGAATCGCAGTTCGAGGTGACGGGCCTCGACGCCGTCGAGCGCAAGGGTCTGCCCTTCGCGACGAAGGTGGTGGACCTCAACGATCCCGCCGCCCTGCGCCCGCTGCTCAAGGACGCGGACGCGCTCGTGTCTTGCCTGCCCTTCCACCTGAACATCGCCCTCAGCACGGAGGCCGCCGCCGCGGGCATCC
>DATJFC010000218.1:0-5037 GCA_035495995.1 Holophagaceae bacterium | reverse complement strand
AGGCGTAGTTGGCGTTGCCCTGGCCCGTGCCACCCATGCGCTGGACCACGAGCGCCATGAGGCCGGCGAAGGCGGGGGAAGCCGCCGAGGTGCCGCCCACCACGCCGAGGCTCCCGCCTTGGCAGATGATGTAGCCGTCGTGGGACGCGGCAGTGAGGGAGACATCCGGGCAATCCCGCATGCCGTCCGCCGGGACGCCGGTGCCGCTCTGCCAGGTGGGCTTGCTGTAGATCGTGGAGGTTCCGCCGCCGGTGGACCAGAGGTTGGATCCGCCCGAGACCGTCCCGCTTTCGTTCCAGGCGACCTCGGGGATGTAGCTCTTGGCGGAGCTGTAATCGGACTGGGTCGTGCCCCAGTAGGTCGAGAAATTGCCCCCTTCATTGAACTGGGTCCCGCCCACGCAGACGTTGTAGGGCGTGGAGGCGAGGCCGTTGACGGCCTGCCCGCTGCCCGTGGTGTCGCCGCCGCCGTTGCAGCCCGCCGCGCCCGCGTCGCCCGCGGAGATGAAAGAGGTGACGCCCTCCGAGGCGGCCTGGGACCAGAGGTTGTTGTAGAAGGTGTTCTCGCTGGACCCCATGTCGGATTCGCAGGAGCCGAAGCTCGTGCTCATGACCGTGATGCCCAGGGTCGCGGCGTTGTCCACGATGTACTGGGCGGAGAGGTCCACGCCGTCGGAGCTTCCCGATTTAGAGACGACGAACTTGACGGTGGCGCTCCGGGCCACGGCGCCGGACCACTCCGTGTCCAGCAGGGCCTCGGTCTCCTCGCCGCCGCCCAGGTCGCCCGGGTCGGTGCCGTTCAGGACCACGGTCGGGGTGTTGACCGACAATCCCATGTCGGAGCGGAAGGTGCTCACATCGGAAGTGTGGATGTTGGTCCGGCCCACGATGCCGATGGTCGTGCCGGTGCCGTCGATGCCGGCGGTGTAGAGCGGCGCCACGTTGTAGATCGTCTTGAAGTCGTTGGCGGCCATGTAGGCCGTGCTGCCGTTGGTGTAGTTCGGGCCGCTTCCATGCGCCCGGATGTGGTCGCTCTCCTGGTCGGCAAGCTTGCGGAACCCGTGGTTCATGGCCTTCCGGGGGATGTCGTGGAGGGAGACGACGCCGGCGACGACCTCCGCGAGGGCGGAGGGGATGGAGGGGGCGAGGGTGTTGGCGTGGCGGGTGACGCCATCCACGGAGATCGCCTGGATGGAGGTGCGGAAAGCCTGCTGGACCTGGGCGGCCGTGCCGGAGAAGTTGATGGCCAGGCGGCTAGGGGAGACTTCATCGATGCGTAATCCCTGGCCCAGGAGCCAGGTGGCGACGGCGTCGACATCCTCCTTGGAAGGCCCGAACAGCTGGCCGTACTGCTCGGACGTGAGCCACTGGTGGAAGTAGGGGGACTTGGGGTCCTGCTGGGCGGCGAGGAGCTGGTCCCGGCGGGCCTGGGCATCGGGGCTCATCTTGAAGGTGAGGATCATCCGATCCATGCGGAAAGAGGGATCCACGGGCCCCAGGACGGGCGAACGGAGGGCGGCCGGGTGGATGTCGCTCGGGAGGAGGGTCCGCTGGTCGGGATCGATGCGCTGGGCGATGGTGCGTCCGGCGTGGAAGGCGTTGAAGACCTGGAGATCGGGCTTGGGCTGCTGGGGAACCGAGGCACAGATCGGGGCCGCTGCCAGGAGCGCGGCAAGGCTGGTGAGCGGGAGTCGGTTGCGCAAGTGAGGCCTCCTAGGAGCGAGTGGGTTGAAGATGCCAGGTTGGGGTTCGCCAGTTCCAGAGGGGAGCAGGAGATCAGGGTGAAGCGTCAGGGGCCGGGGCCGGAAGGCCGATTAGGGAGGGCAAAGGGGCGGGTTCGTGGGGCCGACCGGACCGGGCAGGTCGCCATGGGCAGGCTTGTCGCAGGGAGGGGCCAAAAAGGATATCGGGCCCCGGAAGGCCCGACTCCAGTTTCGTTTTGTGGCGCCGGCGGATCCGGGCTTCAGTTGGCGACGGTGAAGGGCACGCCCGCGGCTGTGCCGACATTGCCCGCGGCGTCGTAGGCTTTGACCGTGAGGGTGTGGGATCCGTTGGCCACCAGGGTCGAGTTGAAGTAGGTGCCGTAGGGGGAGCCGGTGTCCGCGGCCCGGAGGACGCCGTCCACATAGAACGCCACCTTGGTGACGCCGACATTGTCGGAGGCGGTGGCGGTGAAGTGGATCGTGCCGCTGGTGCCGGTCACGGCGCCGGAGCAGGTTGGCGCCGTGTGGTCGGCGCCCCCGTTGTTGACGGTGAAGGGGACGTCGCTGGAGGTCCCGATGTTGTTGGCGGCGTCGTAGGCCTTGACGGTGAGGGTGTGTGGGCCGTCCGCCAGCGTCGTCGAGTTGAAGTAGGTGCCGTAGGGGGAGCTGGTGTCCGCGGCCTTCAGGACGCCGTCCACCAGGAACTGGACCTTCGTCACGCCGACGTTGTCGGAGGCGATGGCGGTGAAGTGGATCGTTCCACTGGTGCCGGTTTCGGCCCCCGACACGGTCGGGGCCTGGGTATCCGGGCCGCTGCTGGCGGAGTGGACCGTGATGTGGCGGGTCACGATGGGCGACGTGGCGCCGTCGGCGTCCGTGGCGGTCAGAGAAACGGTGTAGACCGCGTCCGCGCCGCTGGTGTTCGTGTAGGCGTAGGGGTAGCCCGTTCCGGTGGAGGTGCCCGTGGTGCCGTTGCCGAAGTTCCAGTTGTACCGGGCGATGGCGACGGAGGGGTCGGTGTCCTTGGCGTAACTGGCGTCGAAGTCGATCGTATCGCCGCTGTTGACGGTGATGTCCGAAGCCGGCACCAGGAAGGAGACCTTGACGGCCGTCGCGGCGGCGGCGGCGCCCACATTGATGCCGTGGTAGGCGTTCTCGACGGCGTAGACCTCGAAGGAGCCGGCGCCGTAGAGGTCCGTCGCGGCGCTGATGGCCCCGGCGCGGGCCTGGGCGTAGGTGCTGCTGGCGGTGAGGTAGGTGGTGAGGTTCCGGTACCAGATGCGGGCCGCCTCGTCATTGCCGATGCCGTTCATCCCGTTCGGGAGGAAGTTGGCGTTGGTGACGCCGTGGCCGGCCGTGTTGGCGGAGGTCGAGGTGTCGCCGCTGGCGGTGGCGCCGGCCGCGAGGAAGTAGAAGAAGCGGTTGTTGGGGCCGGAGCTGTAGTGCACGTCCAGGCCGCCGACGCCGCTGTACCAGTAGTTCGCCGAGCCGCCGTCCAGGTCGGGGCGGTACATGTAGCGCAGCGCCTCGCCGGGGTGCCCCCAGGAATTCTCGAACATGGTGTAGTTGGCGCTGACGGTGTGGCCGTTCACCTGGATGGAGGCGGCGTCGGGGATCGTCGCGCCGGTGCCGCCGCCGAGCGTGTAGAACTCGACGCAGGTCCCGAAGATGTCCGAGTTGGACTCGTTCAGGCCGCCGCTCTCGTTCGAGTAGGTGAGGTTGGCCTCGGCGGCGCAGACGCCGTGGCTCATCTCGTGGCCGGCGGTGTCGAGGTCCGCTTCTCCGTAGGATCCATTGGGCGGATTGCCGTCGCCGTAGGTCATGCAGAAGCAGCTATCGTCCCAGAAGGCGTTGTCGTAGCTGGAGCTGTAGTGCATCCGGCTGTAGGTGGCCTTGCCGGTGTTGTCGATGCCGTTCCGGCTGAAGATGTTCTTGTAGAAGTCCCAGGTGGCCTGGAGCCCGCGGTGGGCGTCCACGGCCGCGGTCTGCCCGGTGGGGCCCGTGGTGGAGACGGTGGTGCCGGCGCCGTAGGCGTTCCCGTCGCCCCAGGCGTCGTCCGCGTCCGTGTAGATGGTTCCGGTGCCGCTCGTCTTGTGGTTCAGGTTCGTGGTGGCGTTGCCGACGGCGCCGACCACGCTGGTGTTGCCGCGGGTCATGTCCCGCATCTCGTAGCTGGAGGCGCCCGTGCTGTTCGTGTTGAGCGTCACGGTGCCGTACCACTGGGAGATGCCCGTGCCGGTGGCGGCGCCGGTCTCGAGGCCGTTCCAGGACTTCAGGATTGCGCCGGTGTGCGCGTCGATCAGGTACTCCTGGCTCCGGGTCTCGCCCGCGCCGTTGCGGAGGTCCGTCCGCACATGCCAGGCCAGGGCGTAACGCACGACCTGGTTCTCGAAGGCGGTGGCGTCCTCGCCTTGGCGGACGCGGACGGCGGCCTCGACGGGGAAGACGACGAGGCTGGCCGAGGGTTCACGGTCATAGGGGCCCTTCGGAGCCAGGTCGCGGTGCGCGGTGGCGAGCGCCTCGGCCCCGGTGATGGAGGGCGTCACGTTGAGGCGGATGCCGGGGTAGAGCGCGCGTGTGGGAGCCAGGGCCCGGCCGGCCCCATCGGCGTGCGTGATGGCCTCGCCGCCCCAGACCGGGAGGCCCTGGTAGGTCTGCTGGAAACGGACATGGGTCAGGCCCAGCTCGTCCGTGTGAGCCGACCGGAAGGCGAAGGCGTCGTCGGCGCCGAGGCCGAGACCTGCCTTCGAGGACTCGAGGCTCTGGAAGGCCTGGCCGACCTTCGCGTCAGAGCGGAGCAGAGGCTGTTCAGCCATGGCCGCGGATGAAACGAGAGCCAGCGTGAGCAGGCTGAGGAAACCGGATCGCGTGCGCGTCATGAAGGTCCCGGAAGAAGGCCCGGAGCGGGCGAAACCTCCATTTTAAAGATCGGGCTCCGCCGGATTATTAAGAGTTGTTAATCCTCACCGCTCCGCACGCGCCAAACGAAGAGGGGCCGCATCGCTGCAGCCCCTCTTCGTTTGACTATTCGGGATTATCAGTTGCTGACGGTGAAGCTGATCGGACTGGAGTCCGTGGAATTCCCCGCGATGTCGAAGGCCCGGACGGTCATCGTGTGCGAGCCGTTGGTGAGGACGGTGGAGTTGAAGAAGGTGCTGTAGGGGGCGGTGGCGTCGCTGGCCCGGATCACGCCGTCGACGAAGAACTGGATCTTGCCGATGCCGGTGGTGTCGGTGGCGGAGCCGTCGAAGCGGATCGTGCCCGCGGTGCCCGTGACGCTACCGCTGACGGAGGTCGGAGGCGTGTTGTCCGAGGTGAAGGAGACCGGGGCGGAA
>DATJFC010000217.1:0-11269 GCA_035495995.1 Holophagaceae bacterium | reverse complement strand
CATGAGCCTCCGTTCCCGCGAATCCCTCATCTTCGACCGCAGCGTGCCGGGCAAGGTCGGCATGGACCTGCCCAAGCTGGATGTGCCCGCGCCGAAGGACACCCGGCCCGCGCACCTGAAGCGCTCCGGCTTTGACGCGCTGCCCTCCTGCTCCGAGGTGGAGGTCATCCGCCACTTCACGCGCCTGTCCAAGGACAACTACGGCGTGGACGACGGCCTCTACCCCTTGGGCTCCTGCACCATGAAGCACAACCCGCGGCTCAATGAGAAGACCGCGTCCATTCCGGGCTTCGCCGAATCCCACCCCATGGCGGGCGACGCGCTCATCCAAGGCAACCTGGAGCTGCTCTACACGCTGCAGGAATGGCTGAAGGAAGTGACGGGCCTCGACGCCGTCACGCTGCAGCCCAGCGCGGGCGCCGCGGGCGAACTCACGGGCGTGCTGCTCATCCGCGCTTACCATCTCAGCCACGGCCGCAAGCGCAAGGTCATCCTCATCCCGGACGCTGCCCACGGCACCAACCCCGCGACGGCGGCCATGGCGGGCTACGAGGTGGTGGACATCGCCTCCGGCGCGAACGGCACCGTGAGCTTCGACGATGTGACCGACCCCGTCACCGGCAAGGTGAAGGCGGGCTTCCTCTCCGTCCTCGCGCAGTACAAGGAGGACATCGCGGGCCTGATGATCACGAACCCCAATACGCTGGGGATCTTCGAGCACCGCATCGCCGACATCTGCGCCAAAATCCACGAGGTGGGCGGCCTGGTCTACATGGACGGCGCCAACATGAACGCCCTCGTGGGCGTCGCGCGGCCCGGCGATTTCGGCATCGATGTGATGCACATGAACCTGCACAAGACCATGTCCACGCCCCATGGCGGTGGCGGTCCCGGCGCGGGTCCCGTGGCCTGCCGCGCGATCCTGGAGCCCTTCCTGCCGCGGCCCGTGGTCGTGCGCGAGACGGAGAAGATCGGCGAGGGCGAAGTGCCCCACCACACCTACCGCTGGGACTGGGACCGCCCCCAGAGCATCGGCAAGGTGCATACCTACTTCGGCAACTTCGGCATGCTCGTGCGCGCGCTGACCTACTGCTACAGCCACGGCGGCGACGGCCTGCGCGCGGCCACGCTGCGGGCCATCGTCAACGCCAACTACATCCGCAAGGAACTGGAGGGCGTCTACAACCTGCCCGTGAAGTCGCCCTCCATGCACGAGGTCGTCTTCAACGACGCCATCCAGGCCAAGAAGGATGTCCACACCCTGGACATCGCTAAGCGGCTCATCGACTACGGCTTCCATCCGCCCACCGTCTACTTCCCCATGGTGGTGAGCGGCGCGCTGATGATCGAGCCCACGGAGAGCGAGGGCAAGGACGAGCTGGACGCCTTCGTGCACGCCATGAAGGCCATCGCCCGCGAAGCGGATGAGAATCCCGACCTGCTGCATCAGGCGCCCGTCACCGCGCCCCTGCGGCGGCTCGACGAGACCACCGCCGCGCGCAAGCCCGTGCTGCGCTGGACCCGTCAGGCCTGAATTTCACGGACGGCTTCAACCTTCCCGCGGCCCTATGCGTCTACGATATTATTCGTAGCCCTGGAGCCTCCATGAAATCCCGCCTCGCCGCTCTCTCCGTGCTCGTCCCCGGGCTCCTTGCCCAGGCGCCGCCAACGGCCGCGCCCAATCCCAAGCCGGGCGATTGGAAGGGGCTTGGCGCCTTCGCGGCCTCGGAAGCCAAGCAGGACCGCTTTTCCGGCGTGCTGCTCGTCGCGCGGCACGGGACGATCCTGCTCCAGGAAGTCGAGGGATCCGCCCACCGCGGCGACGGCATCCCCAACACCCTGGACACGCGCTTCAACCTCGCCTCCATGGGCAAGCTGTTCACCGCCGTGGCCATCGGCCAGCTGGTGGAGCAGGGGAAGGTGGGCCTTGACGACCCCATCCTGAAGTACCTGCCGGAGTACAAGGACCAACCCGGATGGGACAAGGTGAAGATCAAGCACCTGCTCTCCCACACGGCGGGCTTCGGCAACTACTGGGGGCCGGCCTTCGACGCGAAGCGCGCCGACATCCGCGCGGTGAAGGACTACTTCCCGCTCTTCACGGGCAAGCCGCTGGCCTTCGAGCCGGGCACCCGCTGGTCCTACAGCAATGTGGGATTCATCATCCTGGGCGCCATCATCGAGAGGGCGAGCGGCGAGGACTACTTCGGCTACATCCAGAAGCACATCTTCGACCCCGCGGGCATGAAGGACTCGGGCTACTTCGAGCTGGACCGCGACACGCCCCGCCTCGCCGAGGGCTACTTCCACCCCCGCGACGGCGACGGCAAATTGCTGAGCCAGGACTGGCTCAACGACCGTCTGCAGGTGGTGGCGAAAGGCGGGCCCGCCGGCGGCGGCTACGCGACGGCGCCCGACCTCGTGCGCTTCGCCGAAGCGGTGATGAGCGGCAAGCTCGTCAAGGCGGAAACCCTCCAGACCTTGACCACGGCCCACGCCACATTCCCGAAGCCGCCCGGCGCCGAGTTCGAGATCAGCTACGGCTACGGCTTCGATCTCGAACAGCGCGGGAGCCAGCTCATCCTGGGCCACAACGGCGGCGCGCCGGGCATCGCCACGGACCTGCTCATGGAGCCCGCCACCGGAACCGTGGTGGTCATGCTCAGCAACCTGGACCCCGCGGATCTGGGCAGGGTGCCGGACCGCATCCGTGAGGTGTGGCCTCGGTAGCAGCGGACCCCCAGCCCGGGCCCTTCAAGGTCGTGTCATCTCAAGTATTAGAGGCTGTTCACGAGAGTTGAACGGAATCTATGTTTTTTCTTGAGCATTTGATATCCCTTCAACAAAATTCACCAATGACTTGTCCTTAACAAAATTTAATTCATTTTTTTCCCAACGCGGCACGATGAAGAGAGAACCTCTGATCCGGTCCCTAGGGGAGCCATGCCTCCGCCCGACACCCTCCGCACGCTGTTCGACGCGAACCCGTTGCCCATGTGGATCTACGACGAGGGGAGCCTCCGCTTCCTCGCGGTCAACGGCGCGGCCCTGAACGCCTACGGCTACAGCCGGGAGGAGTTCCTGGGGATGACGCTCCTGGACATCCGCCCAGAGGAGGACCGGAAGCATCTGAACGTCCCCCAGGCGCCCGAGGAGGCCCACCACCACCGCCACACCGGCCTCCGCCGCCACCTGCGGAAGGATGGGCGGGCCATGGAAGTGGAGGTGACCGTCCACCGCACCCGCCATCGCGGCCGGCCGGCCTCCATGGCCGTCGTCGTGCATGCCGGGGAGCGGCACCAGGCCCGCACCCTGCTCGAGAAGATGACCCAGCGGGCCATGTTGCTCGCCGAAGCGGGACGGCGGATGGCCGACCTCGAGGAGGAGGGCCGGCTCACGGACCTGCTCTTCGCCTTCGCCGCCGATCTGCTTCCGCTTCCCCATTGGTGGCGGAATCGCTTTGAAGCCGAAGGCACCGCCACGACGACCCATTGGACCCGCTCCCTGCTCGAGCTCTTTTCCGCCGGCCAGATCTCGGCGCCGCTGCGGGCCGAGTCGCAACATGTGGATCTGAACCGCCGTCTCTACCTGGAGAAGGCCACCATCCACATCCCGACCTGCGACCGATCCTTCCGCTACCACGACCCCGAAGTGGACGCGCGGCCCCTGCGCACCTACCTGGCCATCCCCATGATCCACAGGCAGGAGATCGTGGGCGCCCTCATCGGCGGGAGCTTCGGGGAAGAGGGTGAACGCGAGCTGGACCCCTTGGACATCCAGGCCCTGGAGCAGCTCGTGGGCATGGCCACCCAGGCCATCCTGCGCATGCGCGCCCAGCGCTCCCTCGCGCGCTCCCAGGCCCTGGAGCGCGGACAGCGCGAGCTGCTGGCCATGGTCGCCCAGGCCCGGGAGCTGCCCGAGGTGCTGGAGGGCGTCGCCACCTTCGTGGGACGCCTCGGCGGCGCCCTCGAATGCGGGCTCTGGCTGATGGAGGAAGGGCAGCTTCAGGCCCTGGCTGGCGCCACACGCGCGTTCTCCGCGCGGCCTCCGGCCGTGGAAGCCTGCGCTCGCACCTGCGGTCCGGTGGTGGCCCTGGACGCCGAGCCGTGCTGGGCTTGGCCCATCCTCGACCACACGGGCGCGCCCGCGGGCGTGCTGGCGGCGCGGCCCGCGGAGCCTCGGGCGCCCAAGGCCGGGGAGCGGGAGCTGCTGGACACGGCCGCGCGCATCGCCGCCCTGGCCTGCGAGCACGGCGCCATGGCCAGCCGCCTCACCCACCAGGCCCACCACGACGCGCTCACGGGCCTGCCGAACCGCGTCCTCCTGGAGGACCGCCTCACCCAGTCCCTGGCCCAGGCCAAGCGCAATCAGCAGCAAGTGGCCCTCCTCTTCGTGGACCTGGACGGTTTCAAGGGCGTCAACGACACGCTCGGCCACGCGGCGGGGGACACGCTCCTGAAGCAGGTCGCCGCGCGGCTCGCCTGGGGCGTGCGGGCCAGCGACACCCTCGCCCGCATGGGCGGGGACGAGTTCGCCGTCGTGCTCCACGATGTGCGCGACACGCCCTCGGCCATGCGCGTGGCGGACAAGCTGCTCGAGGCCCTCGCCGAGCCCTTCGCGCTGGAGGGCCGGGAACTCCGCATTTCCGCCAGCATCGGCCTCGCGTTCTTCCCCGAGGACGGCGCCGACGCGGACACCCTGCTCCGCCACGCGGATGTGGCCATGTACCGCGCCAAGGCCTCCGGGCGGAACACCTGCCGCTGCTTCACGGCGGAGCTGCAGGAGCAGATGGAAGCCCGCCTGGACCTGGAACGGGGCCTGGACCAGGCGCTCCGCGCCGGCGAGTTCATGCTCCACTACCAGCCCCAGTACCGCCGGGACGGCTCGCTGGGCGGCTTCGAGGCCCTCGTGCGGTGGAACCATCCCAAGCTCGGCGTGGTGCCTCCGGCCAAGTTCATCCCCGCCGCCGAGGAATCGGGCCTCATCCTCCCGCTGGGCCGCTGGGTGCTGGAGGAGGCCTGCCATCAGATGCTCCGCTGGCGCGAAGCCGGCGCCCGGGACCTCGTCATGGCGGTCAATGTGTCCGCGGTCCAGTTCGAGGATCCCCGCTGGGTGGACACGGTGGCCGAGGTGCTGGACCGGCTGGGCCTGCCGCCCCACTGCCTGGAGCTGGAGCTGACGGAAAGCCTCGTGATGGATCCCGCCTCCGAATCGGGCCGCCGCCTGGCGCGCTTGAAGGAGATGGGCGTGAGCCTCGCCATCGATGATTTCGGCACCGGCTACAGCTCTCTCAGCTACCTGCACCGCATGCCCATCAGCACGCTGAAGATCGACCAGAGCTTCGTCCGCGAATACGAGCCTGGGACTGAGGACCGCAGCGGCCCCATCCTCCTGGCCATCGTCGGCCTGGCGCGGCACCTGGGCCTTTCGGTGGTGGCCGAAGGCGTGGAGACCGAGACCCAGCGCGCCTTCCTCGTCAGCCTGGGGTGCGACGCGCTGCAGGGGCACTTCCTCGGGAGGCCCGCGCCCGCCAAGAGCTTCGAGGCCATGATCCAGGCGGCGGATGTTTCCAGGCGCCCTCCGCGTCCGGCCTGAGGGACGAAGGCGGCCCCGGCGGCATCCAAGGAGGGAGGTCCGCCATGCTGCTCCGCAAACCCGCCGACATCCTTGGCTCCGAGATCACGCCGGAAAGCGCCTACCTGGACCGCCGGAGCTTCATGGCGGCCGCCGGAGGCCTGTTGGCGGCCGCCTCGCTCCCGCTCCGCGCCCGGGGAGGGCAGGGGGCCGGCGCCAACCTCGGCCCCATCCAGAAGAGCCCCTTGAGCACCCTGGAACCGGCCAACACCTTCCAGCAGGTGACGACCTACAACAACTACTACGAGTTCGGCACCGGCAAGGATGACCCGGCCCGCGAGGCCTGGCGCCTGAGGACGCGGCCCTGGGAGGTGAAGGTGACGGGCCTCTGCGCCAAGCCCCGCACCTTCGGCATCGAGGACCTGCTCAAGCTCGCCCCGCTGGAGGAGCGCATCTACCGCATGCGCTGCGTGGAGGGCTGGAGCATGGTGATCCCCTGGGTGGGCTTCCCCCTCAAGGCCGTGCTGGACAAGGTCGAGCCGCTCGGCAGCGCGCGCTTCGCCGCCTTCTTCAGCGCGGCGCGGCCGGAGCAGATGCCGGGTCTGCGGACGCCCGTCCTCGAGTGGCCCTACCTGGAAGGCCTGCGGCTCGACGAGGCCAACCATCCGCTCGCGATCCTGGCGGTGGGCCTCTACGGCCAGATCCTGCCCAACCAGAATGGCGCCCCCATCCGCCTCGTCACGCCTTGGAAGTACGGTTTCAAAGGCGCCAAGGCCATCGTGGAGATCCGGCTCGTGAAGGACCAGCCCTGGACCTCGTGGGCGAAGGCCAACCCCGATGAGTACGGCTTCTACGCCAATGTGAATCCCACCCACGACCATCCGCGCTGGAGCCAGAAGACGGAGCGGCGGATCGGCGAGCTGCTGCGCCGCCCCACCCAGATGTTCAACGGTTATGGCGACCAGGTCGCGGGCCTGTACCGCGGCCTGGACCTGGACACCTACTTCTGAGGCCCCGGTGAAGAGCCCCTGGATCGCGGGGAAGGCCGCCCTTTGGATCATCTGCCTCGCGCCCGCGGCGCGCCTGGCCTGGGGCGCGCTCCACCCCGAATCAAACCTGCTCGGCGTGAACCCCGTCCAGTACCTGCTGTGGGCGCTCGGATGGTGGGCTTTGCTCTGGCTCACCGCGACCCTCGCCCTCACGCCCCTGAAGCGGCTCACGGGCTGGGCCTGGCTCCAGCGCTTCCAGCGCCCGCTGGGCCTCTTCGCGTTCGCCTACGCCGCGCTCCACTTGCTCACCTACGCGCTGCTCGACCAAGCCGGGGCCTGGGGACAGATCCCGGGCGATCTCGTGAAGCGGCCCTTCATCTTCGTGGGGATGCTCGCCCTGCTCATCCTGCTCGCGCTCGCCATCACGAGCACGAAGGGCTGGCAGCGGCGCCTCAAGCGCCACTGGAAGCGGCTTCACCGCCTCATCTACCTGGCCGCCCTGCTCGCAGTGCTCCACTTCGCCTGGAAGGAGAAAGTGGGCTGGAAGGAGCCCCGGGTGCTCGCCTTCGCGGCGGCCGTGGTCCTGCTCCTACTCGCCCGCCTTCCGGTCATCCAGAAGGGCGGCCACCTTGGCCAGGAACGCGGCTAAGGAGAAGGGCTTGGCGAGGAATCGCTTGGCCTCTTCCTCGTCCAGCGGAGCCTCCGTGAAACCCGACATGAAGAGGACCCGGAGGTCCGGGCGCCGCGAGACCAGCTCGCGGGCGAGCTGCTTCCCGTCCATGCCAGGCATCACCATGTCCGTGATGAGCAGATCGAGGCGTCCGAAGCCCGGCTCCTGTCCCAGGGCCGCCTTCGGATCGGGCGACTCGGCCACCTCGTAGCCCCGGCTCTTCAAGACCTGGGCCAGGGCGGACCGGACGCCATCCTCATCCTCCACCAGCAGGATCCTCGCCGGCCGGTGGACCCCGGCCGGCCTGTCCTCTTCCGCTTCAAGCGCCAGGGGCCCGCCGCTCGCGGGAAGGTGGATCCGCACGCAGGCGCCTTGGCCCGGCTCGCTCTCGATGGCGATGCGGCCGCCGCTCTGCTCGATGATGCCGTAGACCGTGGACAGGCCCAGGCCCGTGCCTTTGCCGCGGTCCTTCGTGGTGAAGAAGGGCTCGAAAAGGTGGGCCATGGCCTCGGGCGCGATGCCGGTGCCGGTGTCCACCACTTCCATCCGCACCTCGCTCCCCTCCAGCGCGGTCGCGATGCGCAGGCTGCCGCCCTCGGGCATCGCGTCGCGGGCGTTCACGGTGAGGTTCAGCACCACCTGCTCCATCTGGCTGGGGTCCGCCTTCACCTTCAGGGGGCCGGGGCCCAGGGCCAGTTCCAGCCGTGTCCGCTCGCCCAGAAGGGACTTCAGCAAGGGCGTCAGGGATTGGAGCAGCTCGTTGAGGTCCAGGATGACGGGCTGCAGCACCTGGCGGCGGCTGAAGGCCAGCAGCTGGCGCGTGAGCTCGCCCGCGCGCAGGCCCGTGGTCTCCAGGTGGTCCAGGGCCTCATGGGCCGGATGGTCCTCGGGAAGCTCCAACCGCGCCAGGCCCGCGAACCCTGTCATGGCCGTCAGGAGATTGTTGAAGTCGTGGGCGATGCCGCCCGCGAGGCGGCCGAGGGCTTCGAATTTCTGCGTGCGGCGGAGGCGCTCGGAGACCTCCTCCAGCTGCCGCGTGCGCTCCTGCACCCGCAGCTCCAGCTCGTCGCGGTGGCGGCGCAGTTCCTCTTCGAGGCGTTTCCGCGAAAAGAAATCCGGGATCTCCGCCCCCTTCATGCGCGTCGCCAGCTGGGGCTGGGCCTCGCTGTAGGCCCGGAGCCTCGCCTCCAGCCGCGCGGGGGGCGCCATGATGAAGCGGCAGCAGGCGTCCCCCTTGGCTTTGCAGAGCAGCTCCACCGAGGCCAGCGGCAGGCCGAAGCTCTCCTCGCACCAGCCGCTGGAATAGCCGGCGTTCATGATGCAGACGGGCGTGTCGAGGGTCTTGCCCGCCTGCGCCCAGGCATCGCTTTCGAAGCTGTAGGGGTGGTCGTAGAGCAGGTAGAAGTTCTCGTCGGGCGAAGGCTGGCTTTCCGGGCTGATGTCCACGAAGGCCCAGCCCGTGTGGGCGAAGTGGACGGGGCCGGCGCTCAGCTTCGCCACGGGGTCGTGCAGGCCCATGCGGGCGTGGAAAGCCTTGGCATCCGCCTTCCCGATGGCGTGGGCGAGGTCGAAGAGCAGGTTCCGCGCGAAGCCGTCCGCCTCGGCCTCCCGGCCTTCGCCGTAAAGATCCCTCACGAGGCCGAAGAACTCCACGGAGAGCGAGGCGCCCCGCACGAGCACATAGCGCTGCGCGGAGATCTCGATGCTGCCGTGCTCAGGCTGGTCCTTCCGCTCCCGGAAGTAGCGGGACACGACCTCTTCCGCGTGGCGGAAAAGGGGCGCCATCGCGGGCGGCACGGAGACGGTCTTCAGATCGGGGTCGGCCATGGGGTTGCTGGATCCTCGCCTAATCCTCCTCCCATTGGGAAGGGGCTATAGCCACCAGCGGAACTGGTAGGCGAACCAGGACCAGGCTCGCGCCCAGGCCGGGCGCCTGGGCCACGCCGCGGCTTCGCGTTCCTTGCTCAAGGGCAGCTGCGCCTCGAAGAGGGCCCGCGCCTCCGCCGCGATCTCCGGCTGCCGCACGAGCACATTCAATTCGAGGTTGTGGCGGAAGCTGCGCGGGTCCAGGTTCGCGCTTCCGGTGAAGAGCGCCTCGCCGTCCAGGAGCGCCGCCTTGGCGTGCAGCATCCGGTGCTCGCGCTCGAAGATCCGCACACCGGCTTCCAGAAGCGCCCCGTAGACATGCCGCGAAGCGGCCTGGACGAAGGGCTGGTCGCTGGCGCCCGGCAGCAGGAGGATGACGCGGCGGCCCCGGCGGGCCAGGTTCCGCAGGCGCCGGAGCACGATGAAGCCCGGGATGAAGTAGGCATTGGCCACCCACAACTCTGCACGCACCTGGCTGAGCAAGAGCCTGAAGTGGCGCCGCAGGAAAGCCTGCCCCCTCGGCGCGGCGCTGGACACCACCTGGACCAGGGCGCCCTCCCGCCAGGGGCCCGGCCAGATCGGGCCTTCCATGCCGGGCTCCGGCGGCGGCGGCGTCTCGTGCTCCGATCGGCGCCAAGCGGCTCTGAAGTCCTCGCCCAGATCCGCCACGCTGGGCCCCCGCAGCACGACGCCCAGATCGAGGAAGGCCTTCGGGTTCTCCGCCATCCGGTAGTCGAGGCCCCAGTTCGCGCTGCCGACGATGGCTTCCATCCCGTCCGCGATGAGGAGCTTGCGGTGGTTGCGCCGGTTCCAGAGCTTCGGCCGCCAGCCAGCGACGGGATGGAACCAGCGCAGGTCGGCGCCCGCGGCCCGCAGTTCCGCCACCATCGCGCCCGAGCCCCAGCTCCCCACGGCGTCCACGAGGCCGCGCACGGCCACGCCGCGGTCCAGCGCGGCTCGCAGCGCGAGGGCGAGTTCGCGGCCAGCCGCGTCATCGGACCAGATGTACATCTCGAATCGGAGATCCCGCCTCGCCCCGCGGATCAGCGCCAGGCAGGCATCCAGGATGGCGTCTCCGCCCGGCAGCAGCCCCGCCGCATTACCCTCCCGCAGCGGCATTCCGTGGCGATGGGCCCCCCGCAGCCAGAACCTGGCCCGGGCGGCCTGGAGGGGATCCGGAAGGAGCTTCGGCACAATGCCCGACAGTATGGGTGACAATGGCGATGGAGACGGTCATGGCCCATAGCTACCCTTTCTCGATCAGCTGGAGCGGCAGCACCCTCGCGGATCCCTACCCCCGTGACGCCTCCGCCGCCGCGCCAGGCAAGGCCCCTATCCCCGTGAGCAGCGGGGGCGACTACGGCGGCGACGACAGCCGCTGGAACCCCGAGGACCTGCTGGGCAGCGCCCTCGCCACCTGCCACATGCTCACCTTCCTCGCCCTCTGCGCGAAGACGCGCACCGAGGTGCTGGCCTACGAGGACCGCGCCGAGTCCGTGCTGGACACCGTGGACAAGGTGACCTGGATCTCCGAGATCCGCCTGCGCCCCGCCATCCGGGTGGCCAAGGGCACCGATCCCGCGAAGGTCCGGGAGCTCTTCGAGAAGGCCCACAAGTACTGCTTCGTCGCCAACTCCATCAAATCCAAGGTGACGATGGCGCCGGAGATCGTTGAAGGCTGAGGTAGCCTCTCCCCATGCGCTGTCCCTTCTGCGGCCACCTCGAGGACAAGGTCGTGGACTCCCGCGAAAGCCGGGAGGGCGAGGCCATCCGCCGCCGCCGGGAATGCCTCGGCTGCGGCCGCCGCTTCACGAGCTACGAGCGGGTCGAGGAAGTGCCCATCGTCGTCGTGAAGAAGGATGGCCGCCGCGAGCCTTTCGACCGCGCCAAACTGCTCAAGGGCCTGCTCGCCGCCTGCCAGAAGCGGCCCGTCTCCCTGGCGCGGCTGGAAGAGCTCGCCACCGACATCCAGGCCAAGCTGCTGGACCGGCCCGACCGCGAGATCCGCTCCCGCGATCTCGGCGAGGTCGTCATGGACGAGCTGAAGGGCCTGGACCAGGTGGCCTATGTGCGCTTCGCCTCCGTCTACCGGGACTTCAAGGACCTGCCGGATTTCGTGAAAGCGCTCGAGGAAGTGCTCATCCACCGGGAGGGCGGGATGCCCGCGCCA
>DATJFC010000216.1:0-7253 GCA_035495995.1 Holophagaceae bacterium | reverse complement strand
CGGTGGTGTCCTTGGGCGCGTATTCGTGGGTCGGGTCAGGCATGGCTCGCTCCAGCGGGCCAGTTTAACGCGAAGGGGGCCTTCCGGCCCCCTCCAGGTGACAGAAGCCCGGACTCAGGCCTCTTCGGCCACCAGGTCCTTGCGGGGGGTGGCCTCGTGGCGCCCGGCCGCCCTCTTGGCGGCATGCTTGTGGGCCTGGCCCTCGATCTTGTCCATGGCCTCGGAAAGGCTCTTGTACATGTCCATGCACTCGGCGGAGGCCACGAAGGCGTGGGCCCGCGTCTTGAGGGCCACTTCGGCCATGTGCCGGTGCTTTTCCACCGAGAAGGTGACATGGACATCGATGATGTCGTCCAGGAAGGTGGCCATCTTGGACAGGCGCTCCTGGGCCTGCGCCTTGAGGGCGGCTGAGACTTCGACATGGCGGCCGGTGAAGTTGACCTTCATGGATTGCTCCTGGGTTGGGGCCCGGAGGCCCGTGGGAACGCACAAACGCCCGGGACCTCGTGGAGGGTCACCGGGCGCGGGGGAGGACTGATCATCGGTGCAGCGAGTGTAGGTCGGGAACGGGGGAATGCAAATGGAATCGGCCCCTATCTCCGGCGTCTCCGGGAGGCGGGTGGAATCTTCAATTCCTCCCGGTATTTATTCACAGTCCGGCGGGCCACATTGATGCCTTCCCGGGCGAGCAGCTTGGACAAGGTCTCGTCCGACAGCGGCTTGGCGGCGTCTTCCGCCGACACCAGGGCTTTGATCTTGTGCTTCACCACCGTGGCTGAGACATCCTCGCCGCTGTCGCTGCCCAGGGACGCGCTGAAGAAATAGTTGAGGTCGAAGAGGCCCTGGGGCGTGTGGATAGTCTTGGCCTTCACCACCCGCGAGATGGTGCTTTCATGGAAACCCGTGGCCTCGGCCACGTCGCGCAGCACCATGGGCCGCAGCCCCTCCACGCCGCGCTCCATGAAGTCCTTCTGAAGATCCACGATGGAGGCCGAGACCCGCAGCACCGTGCGGTTGCGGTCCTCGATGCCGCGGATGAAGTCGCGGGCGGAGCGGAAGCGGTCCCGGATGAAGTCCTTCTCGGTCTTGGCCTCCGTGGCGTCCAGGAAGCGCCGGTAGTCCCGGTTCACCTTGAGGCGGGGGAGGCCGTCGTCGTTGAGGTAGATCCTCCAGCCGCCATCCTCTCCCCTCAGCACGACGACATCCGGCTTCACGACCCGGTCGGTCTCCTGGTCGAAGGCGCGGCCCGGCGCGGGGTGCAGGTGCCGCAGCAGCTCCATGGCCGACGCCAGCTCCTCTTCGCCGCAACCGAGGGCCTTGCGCAGCTTGGCGCTGTCCCGCTGGGCCAGCAGGGCCGCGTGGCGTTCGATGATGCGCACGGCGAGATCGTCAGGCTCCACCCCCGCGTGGCTGAGCTGGAGCAGGAGGCTCTCCTGCAGCGTGAAGCAGCCGATGCCGCTGGGATCGAACTCCTGGAGCAGCTCCATCGCCTCGCGCAGGGCCTCCAGCGTGCACCCGAGATCCGAGGCCAGCGCGGCGGCATCCGTCTCGGCGGGGTCGTCCGGCGCCAGGCGGAGGAAGCCCTTGGCATCGAGACGGTCGATGAGCCGCTCCACCAGGGGCGCCCGGGGATCCTCGTGATCCAGCGTCTCGTAGAGCTGGCCCAGCAGGTGCTCCTGCAGCGTCTCGGTTGCGCTGAGGCGCTCCTCCCAGGACATGCGGTCCTCTTCAGGGAGGCTCGAAGTGCGGGGCATGTCCGTGTCCCAGGAGTTCTCGGCGCCGAACTCCGTCTCGGCCACCTGGGCGACGGCTTCTTCCGTGAAGGCCTCGAGATTCGCGCCCGGGTCCAGCTCGGAGGAGGACTCCGGCAGCGGCCCCAGGTCCACCGTGTCCACGCCCTCGGGCATGTCGGTGGCATCCACGCTCTCCGCGGAATCCTGGTGGGCGTCCAGCACATCCGAGTCGCGGCCTTCCTCCAGCGCCTCCACGGACGGCAGCTCGTCTCCGTCTTCGGCCAGTTCCAGGAGCGGGTTCTCCTCCAGCTCCTTCTCGATGGTCTGGCCCAGCTCCAGCAGGTTCATCTGCCAGAGTTTCAACTTCAATTGCATCGCCGGCGTCAACGCCAGGGTCTGGCTCTGGCTGAGCCGCTGAGAGAGGAAGGGGCCGTTGGCCATCGTTCTTCCTCAGTCCAGCTTGAAGCGTTCGCCCAGGTAGACCCGCCTGATGTCGGGGTCAGCCGTGATCTCCTCGGGCAGTCCGTGCTTCATGATCATTCCGTCCGCCAAGATATAGGCGCGCTCAGCGATCTGCAAGGTTTCGCGGACATTGTGGTCCGTGATCAGCACGCCGATGCCGCGCGCCTTGAGGTCGGCGATGAGGCCTTGGATCTCCAGGACTGACTTCGGGTCGACTCCGGCGAAAGGCTCGTCCAGCAGCATGATGCGCGGCTCGGTCACGAGCGCGCGGGCCAGTTCGCAACGGCGCCGCTCTCCTCCCGAAAGGCTCATGCCCAGGGTGTCGCGCACCTTCTGCAGGTGGAATTCCCCGAGCAGCTTCTCGCAGCGGGCCACCTGCGCCTCCCGGGGGACGGGCTGCAGCTCCGCCAGCGCCATGAGGTTCTCCCACACCGTGAGCCAACGGAAGACGGAGGACTCCTGCGGCAGGTATCCGATGCCCAGGCGGGCGCGGCGGTGCATGGGATCCTGCGTGATGTCGCGGCCCATCCACTCGATGACGCCGTGGTCCGGCGCTTCCACGCCCACCACCATGTAGAAGGTCGTCGTCTTCCCTGCGCCGTTGGGCCCCAGCAGCCCCACCACCTCGCCGGGCGCCACTTCGAGGCTCACGTCGCGCACGACGAGCCGCTCCCCGAACCGCTTCTGGAGGTTCCGCGCGACAAGTCTGGGACGGTCTCCGGGCATGTCCATTCCTACCACGAAGTCTCCCCTTCTCCGCTCACGCGCCCCTGCCAGCGCACCACCGCGGGCGCGCCCGCGGGCAGGCTCAAGTCCAAGGCCTGCCCCTTCCCTTCCCCGTAGCGGCCCTTGAGCGAAGCGCCGCCGGAGGCGTGGATGGCTTTCACCACATGGCCGGGAGCGAAGGTGACGGTCACCTCGGGCGCCTCCACGCGCCAATCGGACCGCCCGCAGGAGACGCCGCCCGTGAGGTGGAGGACCAGGTCGTCGCCGCGGCCCTGCCCCGCGCGCAGCGTGAGGTCCCCGTCGGCACCGGCCTCGGCGCCTTGCAGGCCTTCGGGAAAATCGAGGGTCTGGCCGCTGCGGATGATGCGGGGGCCCGAAAGCCGCTCCCGCAGCCGCGTCCAGGTCGCCGGATTGCCCCGCAGCGTCCAGGAGCCCGCTTCCCAGATCAGCTGGGAGCCTCGGAGCTGGCCGCCATTGACCAGGGCGAGGTTCACGGGGCCTTGCACCGTCCACGCGGCCGGCGCGCCCTCGGCCGCCGCCCCGGTGAAGGCGCCGTCGGCGCCGCGCCCCATGACGGGCGCATCGAGCCTCCACTTGCGCGAGCGGCGGTCCATCTCCATCCGCGGCGAAGTCAGCGACCGGTCGCCCCAGGTGAGGACGGGATGGCCGTCCGCCAGGGCGTGCCCCACCGGCAACCCCTGGGGGAGATCCGGCCCCGCGCCGTTGCGCATGAGGACGACGGGCCCCTGGAGCTTCAACGGCAGGCCCTGGTAGCTCTGGATCCAGGCGACCGAACCCTCGAGGCGCAGGCCCGCGGGCGTCCAGCGCGCGCCGCCCGCATCGAGCGTCTCAGGGCCTTCCGTTCCCTTGCGGTCGGCATGGAAGGTCCGCAGCTCCACGCGCTGGAAAGCCTCTCCCGGCAGGGGCCGCGGCGCTTCGCCGCCCGCGGCCGTGCCGCGCCAGCCATCGTCGCGGGTGAAGGACAGCGCCGAGGGCCAGCGCACGGTCTGCGGGTCCAGGTCCGCCACGGACGCGTGGATCTCGCCGCCGGACAGAGCGGCCGCCACCTGCTCCAGATGGCCTTGCGCGAAGCCCGGCGTGGCCCAGAGTTTTGCCGCGTCCATGGACTTCAGCGTGCCTGGGCTCCCGGCGACCCACCGAACGCCGCCCTGCTCCACGACGAAACGCCCGTCGGATTGCCGCGTCCAGCCGGCCGGCAGGTGCCATTCGCCACTGGCGCTGCCCTGGTCGCTCTGCCACACCATCGGCTGCAAGCCCGTCCACACCGCGTCCTTCCACAGCATGGCCCCGCTGGGGTCCGTCATGTGGCCCTGCCCCAGCCGGGATCCCGCGCCATCCACCAGATCCAGATCCAGCGGCCCGTCCAGAGTCCAGGCCTGGTCGAGGCGGCGCGCCGAAGGCGAGTTGAGATGCCATAGGCCCGTGCTGTCGAGCAGCTGGCCCGTCACGCCGTGGAGGCGGAGATCCTCGTCCGTGCCTTCCAGCGTCTGGTAGTTGAGTACCATGCGGCCTGAGCCCATGGCCTCGGTGATGGATCCCCGCGTGCCCGACATGCCGGGGTCGAAAAGGCCGGCCCCCTCCTGTCCCTTGAGGCGCCGCGGCCCTTGCAGCATGAAGAGGCCCGTGAAGCCCAGGACGCCGCCCAGGCAGACCCAACCGGCGACGCGCCAGAACGGATCGCGATGGCTCGGAAAAGGCCAGCCGTTCACAGGACCGCCTCCACGCGCCAGCTGCGGCCGAAACGGGGATGATCTTCCGCCGCGGCCGCGACGCGCAACGGGCCGTCGGGCGGGATCCTCCCCTGTTCCGCGCCGGAGAACCAGGTGAGGCTTCCATCCAGCCCGCGCACCTTGAGGCGCCAATGCCCCTGGCTGAAGACCTGAGGCTCGCCGATGACCTCGCCTTCGACGCGCGCCAGGGGAGGCGGGAATCCTTGGCCGAAAGGCTCCAAGGTCGCGAGCGAAGCGCCGTCAGGGATGTCTTCCGCGCCGCCGTCCACCAGCACCGCGTGAGGCGGCGCCTTGGCGGCCTGGGCTTCCGCCCCGCGCTCCAAGGCGCGCCGCAGGAAACCGAGCTGCGAAGGGTCAAAGCTCATGCCCGCCGCGAGGCGGTGGCCTCCGCCGCTGCGCAGGAAGGGCCGCGCCAGATCCAGGAGCTCGCCCAGGTCGTAGCCTTCCGGGGCCCTCAGCGAGCAATGCGCGAGGCCGTCCAGCACCGTGCAGACCGCCGTCGGCTTGCCGCTATCCCGCATGCGCTGCCCCGCCACGATGCCGATGACGCCCTTGTGCGCGGAGGGGTCCAGGGCGAGGTCGAAGGGCGCGCCGTCCGGCGGCGCCAACTGGGCGGCGAGCGACTTCTGCACCGCGCGGCGCTCCAGGTTGAGCTGTTCCACGCGGGCGGCCAGCCGCGCGGCCTCGGCCGCGTCCCGGGTCAGCAGCAGGCGCACCGCGTCCTCCGCACCGCCCATGCGTCCGACGGCGTTGAGGCGCGGCGCGACGCCGAAGGCGATCTGCTGCGCGCGGGGGGCGCCCTCGATGCGCGCGGCCTTCAGGAGCGCGGCGAGGCCGGGGCCGTTCGCCCCGCCGAGCGCAGCGAGCCCCCGGCGCACCAGCAGCGCGTTCTCGCCCTTCAAGGGCACCATGTCGGCGATGGTGCCGATGGCCACCAGCTTCAGGAGCCCGTCCAGGAAGGCCGGCTCGTCTCCGAGCAGGGCCTGGGCCAGCTTGAACGCGACGCCCACGCCGGAAAGATTCGGGTTCGCGTAGCCCTCCAGATGCGGATGCACGACCGTGCAGGCTGGCAACGCGGGTCCGAGGCCGTGGTGGTCCGTGATGATCCACTCCATGCCCAGCTCCGCGCTGGCGGCCACTTCTTCCACCGAACGCGCGCCGCAATCCACGGAGATGAGCAGCTTCGGGCCGCGGCTCTCCTTCAACTCGCGAATGCAGTCCAGGTGCAGGCCGTAGCCGTCGCTGAAGCGGTTCGGGATGAAGAAGGAGGCCTTCGCCCCGACCTTCTCCAGGACGCGCGTCAGCAGCGCCGTGGCCGTCACGCCGTCCACATCGTAATCGCCATAGATCACGATGGGTTCACCCCCGGCGATCGCGCGCCGGATGCGGTCCGCGGCGGCGCCGGCGCCCGCCAGCGAGAGCGGATCCGTGGCCCTGGACCAGGCGGGATCGATCCGCCAGGCCAGCTCTTCAGGCCCGTCCACGCCCCGCATCCAGGCCAGCCGCGCCGCGCGCGGATCGAGGGCCCAGTCCTCCGCCAGCCTGCGCCACGGGGCCAGGCCCGCCGGCGCTTCCCTGCGGAGGCGCCACAGCGGCGCAGGCATCAGCCCACCGAGCCCATGCGGGCGAATTTCTGGTAGCGCTGCTCGACGAGATCTTCCGCGCCGAGGTCGTTCAGTTCGGAGAAGGCCTCGGTGATGGCTTCCTTCAGGGCCGACGCCGCGGCGTCCCAATCCGTGTGCGCCCCGCCCAGGGGCTCGGGGATCACCGAGTCGATGACGCCGAGGTCCTTGAGGCGCGGCGCCGTCAGCTTGAGGGCCTCGGCGGCCTTGGGGGCCTGGGCCGAATCCTTCCAGAGGATCGACGCGCAGCCTTCGGGGCTGATGACCGAGTAGACCGCGTTCTCCATCATGAGCACGCGGTCGGCCACGCCGAGCGCCAGCGCGCCGCCGGAGCCGCCCTCGCCGATGACGACGGAGACGATGGGCACTTCCAGCTTGGCCATCTCGATGAGGTTGCGGGCGATGGCTTCCGCCTGCCCGCGCTCCTCCGCCTCGATGCCGGGATAGGCGCCCATGGTGTCGATGAGGCAGAGCACGGGCCGCTTGAACTTCTGGGCCATCTGCATGAGGCGGAGCGCCTTCCGGTAGCCCTCGGGCTTGGGCATGCCGAAGTTGCGGTGGATCTTCTGCTTGGTGTCGCGGCCCTTCTCCTGGCCGATGACCATGACGGGATTGCCGTCGATCCAGCCCAGGCCGCACACGATGGCCGGGTCGTCGGCGAAACGACGGTCCCCGTGGATCTCCTCGAAGCGGTCGCAGATGCGGCTGATGTAATCGAGCGTGTAAGGCCGCTTGGGATGCCGGGCGAGCTGGCAGCGCTGCCAGTCCGAGAGGTTGCCGAAGAGGTCCTCGCGCAGCTTGTCCAGCTTCTTCTGGAGCTTGTCCCGCTCCTTGGCCTGGGCCGGATCCATCTCCAGCGCCTGGATCTGCGCCTCCAGTTCCAGGATGGGTTTTTCGAGCTCAGCTAGGTTCTGGGGTTGTGCGCTCATGGGCCTCGCCTGACCTTGAGTCTATCTGCG
>DATJFC010000215.1:0-4070 GCA_035495995.1 Holophagaceae bacterium | reverse complement strand
AGAAGAAGGGCGCCGATGGCGGCATTGACGGCCTCATCTATTTCGCCGATCTCGAAGAGGGCAAGCCCACCACGCGCCGCGTCATCGTGAGCGTGAAGGGCGGGGGCGTCACCGTGAACCAGGTGCGAGACCTCAAAGGCGTGCTGGAGCGCGAGAAGGCGCCCATCGGCCTCTTCGTCACCCTGGAGCCGCCCACGAAGCCCATGCTCACCGAGGCGCATTCGGCGGGCTTCTTCACGGGCGCCAACGGCAAGCAGTATCCCAAGCTCCAGATCCTCACCGTCGAGGATCTGCTGAACGGCCACGCGCGGCCCCAGTTCCCCGACATGGCCATGGGCACGCTCACCTTCAAGAAGGCTAAGAAGGAGAAGCTGCCCATGGCTGCGGAGACGCCGCTGCTATACACGGACGAGGAGGATTGATCTCCTCTGCGTCCTCAGCGGCTCTGCGGTGAATCAGCTCTTCGCCGCCCGCCGCAGATCCCATCCCAGCCCCACGGGCCCGATGAGCGTGGTGAGCAGGAGCGCGGCGAGGATGGCGGCGCTGACTTCGGGGCTCAGCAACGGCTGGCCGTGGACCCTGAGCGTGTCGCCCACGCCGACGAAGATGAAGCCCACTTCGCCGCGCGGCACCATGCCCCATCCCACGGCGGTCCAGCGCATGGCGCGGCCCGCGCCGAGGCCCGCGATCCATTTGCCGAGGGTGCCCAGCAGCGCGAGCGCCGCGCCGAAAAGCAGCGTGGAAGGTTTCAGCAGGGCCAAGGGGTCCACCTTCGCGCCCACGAGCACGAAGAAGAGCGGCGCCAGCACCATGACGAGCGGGTGCACCAGCTCTTCGAGGCTGTGGTGCTCTTTGCGTTCCAGGTTCTCGATGTGGGCGGGCTCCAGGATGAGCCCGGCCGCGTAGGCGCCCACGATGGTGGCGAGCCCCGCCCGGTTGCCGAGCCAGGCGAGGAGGAAGGCGAAACCCAGCGCCAATGGCAGGAGCAGCTGCTCGCTGCGGAAGCGGTCCGCCAGCTTGAAGAGGTGGGGCGTGGCGAACCGGCCCAAGGTGAGCGCGAGGCCGAGGAAGAGGAGCGCCAGCGCGAGCGTCTTCGCGAGCGCGCCAAGAGGCAGCCCGCTGCCTGAAGTCGCCGCGGCGGCCAGGCCGCTCACGGCCACGAGCACCAAGAGCCCCAGCACATCATCCATCACCGCGGCGCCCACGATGACGCGGCCTTCGGTGCTGTCCAGCGCCCCAGCCTCCTTCAGCACCTGGCTGGAGATGCCGATCGAAGTGGCGCAGAGGCAGGCGCCGATGAAGAGGTCCACGGCCAGGGGCGTGCCCTTGGGCAGGAAGAGGGCCGCGCCCAGCAGGCCCAGGCCCATGGGCAGCGCGACGCCGATGAGGGCCACGCGCAGACTGGCGAGACCCACCTTGAGCATCTGCGGCACGGTGCTTTCGAGCCCCACGGCGAACATCAGCACGATGACGCCGAGATTGCCGAGCAGGTCCATGGAGGGGTCCGACGCGATGCCGGGCATGGCCCCGGGCCACGCGTTCACGGCGGTGGCCCAGGCCAGGCCGGCCAGCAGCTCGCCCGCCACGGCGGGCATCTTCAGGCGCACGGCCATCTCCCCGCCCACCTTGGCCGCGATCCACATGAGCGCGAGAAGCGCGAGCGTGCCCGCGAGAGGGTCGGCGACGAGCAGGACGGGCGGCATGGCCTATTAGATCAGCCGATGGCCCCGCCGGGTGTGACGCTTTCCTCGGCGCTGAGCCAGGGCAGGTGGTGGACCCTCACGCGGCCTTCGAACTTCACGTGGAGCCCGTCCCGGGCCGCGTCCACATGGTTCAGCACCGAGCCGCCCTCGCGGGCCTGGTCCAGCAGGGCCAGGTCGAGGTCGGCCACGGTCACCATCTCCGCGTTCACGCTGGCTTCGGCGGCGATGCCGTCCTGGGGGAAGAAGTAGTCGCTGGGCGTGTAGATGCCGCTCTGGGCGTACTGGGAGGTGAGGTCGGTGATGAGCGGCAGGCTCCCGACGACGCCGCTCGTCACGACATAGAGCTGGTTCTCCACGGCGCGTGCCCGGGCGCAGATGGTCACGCGGCTCCAGCCCCGGCGGTCGTCCGTGAGGTAGGGCACGCAGAGGATCTGCACGCCGTTCTCCGCCAGGACACGGCCGATCTCGGGGAACTGGGTGTCGTAGCAGATGGTGGCGGCGAAGCGGCCGAAGTCGGTCTCCACCACGTGCAGCTCGTGGCCCGGTTCGTACTTCCAGGTCCTCCGCTCCGTGGGCGTGAGGTGCAGCTTGGGCTGCAGCACGGGCTTGTGGCCGGGCACGAAGATGCTGGCCACGTTCATGAGTTTGCCGTCCACAAAGCGGGGATGGCTGCCTGCCACGATGATGCGGTCGTAGTTCTTGGCGAAGCGCGTGAAGAGCGCGTCATAGGCCTCCGTGTACCGCTTGGCGATCTCGCGCATGCTCTCGGCGGGCTCGGTGCCCTTGGGCAGGCAGCTGATGAGCTGGGCGGTGAACAGCTCGGGGAAGACGATGATGTCGGAGTCGTAGTCGTCGCCTACATCCACGAAGGATTCGACCTGGTCGGCGAAGGCCTCGAAGCTGGCCACCCGGCGCAGGGCGTACTGGATGCTCGTCACCCGGACGGGGCGGGAAAGGATGGGTTTGGGCGCCTTGAATCTCATGTCGCCACCTCACAGCCGCAGGACGATGAGGGCCGCGTGGCCCAGCGTCTCGGGGTCCGGCGCGTAGCCGCGGAGCAGGCCCTTCACCTCGAAGCCTAGCGCCATCTGCTTGCTGAGGGTGGGGTCGAAGCGCTTTCCGGCGGCTACCTCTTCCAGGTAGGCCTCGGGGCCCAGGCGGTCCGCGACGGCGCCGTAACCAGGGATGCGCGCGCCCGCGACGAAGGCCGCGCACCCGAGGCGCCGCGCGAGGCCCAGCCTCGCCGCATAGAGCGCCTTGCCCACGCCGCGGTTCTGCCAGGCGGGATCCACGGCGATGTTCACGCCGTACAATGCCGAGCCGCCGGGCACATGGGTGGAGAGGCTCCCCTGCCCCGTGATCTCCCACCAGGTGTGCGGCGCGAGCGCCCGGTCCAGGTCCAGGCGCATGCTCGTGGCCGTGCCGATGACGGCCCCGTCCTCCGCCTCCGCCACGAACTGCCCCGCGCCGAAATGCGCGAGGTGGCGCAGCAGGTTGCGCTCGCCCCAGATGGCTTCCGGCCCGTGGAGGGTCGGCGGGTAGACCCGGCGCATCAAGTCCGGGATGGCGGGGATGTCATCCAGCGTCCGGGCGCGGACCTGGAAGCCGGCCACGCCTAGGACTCGGAGAAGAAGAAGCGCGCCTCCACGTCCTCGGCTTCCATGGCCTTGACGAGGACGGCGAGGGATTTGTGGACCTCCGCGATCTGCTTGTCGCCCATGGCCTGGAGCTGGATGAGCAGGCGTCCCTGGGCGGGGTGCGGGGCCTTCTTGCGGAGGGCGCGGCCGGCGGCCGTAAGGGTCAGCTTCACGCGGCGCCGGTCGGCGGCGTCGGTCTTGCGGGTCACGAGGCCCTTGGTCTCCAGCCGGTCCACCACGCCCACGACGGTGCTGGGGTGGAGCTGGATGCGGCTGGAAAGGTCCTTGAGGGACAGAGGGCCGTCCTTGCCCAGCTCCCACAGCGCCCACAGCTGGGGGGCCGTCAGGTGGAATTTCACATCCACTTCTTTAGAGAACAGCTCCAGCGCCCGCACGATGCGGCGGATGTCGTGGAAAATCGCCTCGATCCGTTCGTCTTTGTCCATATGGGAAGAATATCGTCATCGTCAATATTTTGTGTTGAAATGGAAAGTTTGGGAGGCTTCCGGATGAGTCCTGTCGCGCGCATGGGACGCTTCGGCAGGCGCGGCATCCGCGCGGTCCAGGATCTGCTGCCGCCCCGCCACCTGCGCCTGCGCCTGCTGGCCCATTCGCGCCGTCTCGTGCTGGCCATCCTCCCGCTCGGGGCGCTCCTCGGGCTGGTGATGACGGGCCTGCTGCTGGGCCTGGAGCGGCACCTCGTCCCCTTCCTGGACGGGCTCTTCGGCCG
>DATJFC010000214.1:0-2689 GCA_035495995.1 Holophagaceae bacterium | reverse complement strand
GAGCGCGGGTTCCGCCCACGCGCACCTGGCCCGCACCGTCTGCCGCCGCGCGGAGCGGGAAGTGGTGATGCTGAGTTCAGAAACGCCCGTGGACGGCGCCGTCATCATCTACCTGAACCGCCTCAGCGACTGGCTCTTCGCGCTGGCGCGCGCGGAGAACGCCGTGAGCGGCATGCCGGACATCGAGTGGCATCCCAAATAGGCTGGAGACTGGAGACTGGAGCCTGGAGGTCCGATTCGTGCGGCGCCAAAGACGCCATGCTTCTTTTACCTCCGGCCTCCAGCCTCCAGTCTCCAGCCTGATTACCCCAAGCTCCCGGCCGGATCATCCCCGTTGAGTTCGCTGAGGCGCGTTTCCGCGATGCGCGTGGCGTTCTCGGCCCAGAGGACGCCTTCGCCCATGGCGAGGCGCTCGAAGTGGCCGCGCAGGTGCGCGAGAGTGCGCAGGAGGGCGGGCGCGAAGCTCGCCTTGCGTTTCACGACGAGCTGGGCGCCGAAGGTGCCGAGGGCTTTCAGGTTCCGCTGCACGGCGGAGAGCGTCAGCTCCTCTTCCAGGCTCGCGTCGTCCCAGCCCAGCTCCTCGCGCACGGCCTCCAGCAGCAGACGCCCCGCCTCCACGCTCCAGTCCCAGTAGCCGTCGTAGCGGAGGCTGGCCAGGTCGTAGGTGGCCGCGCCCCGCCGCGCGTCCTGGAAGTCCAGGACCACGAGCCGGTCGCCGTGGACCATCAGGTTGCGCACGTGGAAATCGCGGTGGACGAAGAAGGCCGCGCGGCTCTCCAGGCTGCCGTGGACCTCTTCCATCATGCGGTCCAGCCAGCGCGGCGATTCCTTGCCGAGGAACCCCTGGAAGAAATGCTCGCGGCAGTAGGCCCATTCGAATCCGAACTTCTCCTGGTCGAAGCTGCGCTGCATGAAGAAGGCCCCCGGCGGCGAGCCCACCGTGAGCGGCCCCAGCCAGGTGGTGAGCAGGAAGCCCGCCCTCCGGGCCCAGAGCTTCTCCTCCTCGGGGTGGGCCATGAGGCGCTGTTCCAGCGTCACATCGCCGAGGTCCTCCAGCAGCAGGCAGCGGTCCTCGTCCTCCGCCTTCAGGATGGTGGGCACGGCGACGAGGGGCGTGAGGTAGGCCTGCAGGGCGCGGAACTCGAAATAGGATTCGTCGCCTTCAGGGTGCAGCGCGACGATGGCCGTGCCCAGCCGCGGATGGGCCACGCGGAAGTAGCGGCGCGCGCCCACATCGCCTGCCAGGGGTTTCGGCGAATGGAGGCCCCATCGGTCCAGGGCGCGCTGCAGGCGGGGATCCATGCCTACAGGCTACCGGCTGCCGGGCAGGGCGAGGCGGATCTGAGTGCCGTCCGTGGATCCGAACCAGAACGCGTCCTGGTCCTGCATGGCGGGATGGGGCGCCGCGCGGGGGCCGAGGATGCAGCGGCGGAAGCGCGATTCCGCTTCGGGGCCTGGAACGGACGAGGGATGGAGATAGCAGCCTGGAAGGCGGCCTTCCTGATCCGGCGCCAGTTCCGCCGCCGCGAGAATGAGCGCGTCGGGCGTGCCGATCTCGCGCCAGGGGAAGGGCTCCGCCACGAGGCCGCGATGGTCGCGCAGACGGGGCAGCAGGTCCCGGACTTCGCTGGGGCCATCGGGAAGCAGGGCGAGGGCGGAAGGCGACCAGCAGGCCGCGCCGGTGAAGAGGTAGGGGCCTTCGCCCGTCCCGCCGTCGCCCCGCACGCGGCCTTCACGGTCCAGCCAGACTTTCGTCCAGGGGCCGCCGGGATGGGGGGCGAGGAGCCAGGTGAGATCGGCGCCGGATGCGAGATGGGCGGCCCTCAACGCGGAGAAGGGCACGCGCTCGGCGAGGATGTCGGCGTTCCAGGTGAGCAGCGCGCCCTCCACGCGGCTGCGCGCGTGGAGGAGCCCGCCCGCGGAGCCCAGCAGGCGCGGCTCCTCGAAGACCTCGAGGCCTTCCGCGATGTCCCGGATGCGATCCGGGTGCAGGTGCGCGTTGCAGGCGAGCGCCGTGAAGCCCTCGGCGCGGAAGGCCTCGGCGCCCCACTGGAGCAGGCCGCGGTTCCGCAGCGTCCACGCGGGTTTGGGCAGGGCCTCGGAAAGCGCTTCCATGCGCGTGCCGAGGCCCGCGGCGAGGAGGAAGCCTTCAATCCGCGTCATGCGCGCTCATGGCCCTTCACCGGCTTCAGCAGGAAACGCGCGGGGGCGAGGCCGCGCATGGCGAGGACGCGGATGCGCCAGCCTTCGAGGCGCAGCTCGTCGCCCACGCGCAGCACGCGCCCCAGCTTCTCCTGGAAGTAGCCGCCCAAGGAGACGGAGCCGGCCTCGCCCTCGAGGCTGAGGCGGAGGTGGTCCTCCAGCTGCTCCAGGGTGACCGTGCCCTGGGCGAGCCAGGAGCCGCCCGGGCGCTGGCTGAGCTGGATGGTCTCGCGGTCGAATTCGTCCTGGATCTCGCCGACGAGCTCTTCGAGCACGTCCTCCAGCGTGACGAGGCCGTCCACGCCGCCGTGCTCGTTCACCACCAGGGCGAGGTGCTGCTTGGTCTGCTGGAACTCCAGGAGGAGGCCCTGGATGGGCTTCATCTCCGGCACGAAGAAGGCCGGCCGGGCCAGCCGCGCCCACCAGAGCAGGGGCCGGGCCGTACGCAGGGCCCAGGGCAGGGCCGCCTGGATGGCCACGCTCCGGG
>DATJFC010000213.1:0-2675 GCA_035495995.1 Holophagaceae bacterium | reverse complement strand
GGCCCAGGCGAAGGCGCCCTTGGAGTCGCTGAAATCGCCCACGGGGTTGTGGGTCTCGAGCTTCGTGTTCTGGTAGCCGAGGCCGCCGGTCACATAGAACTGCTCCATCTTCTGGGCCGGGAAGTAGAGGTAATCCGCGCCGACGAAGAGGGTCTTGACCTTGTTGTCATCGGTGAAGAGGGGGTTGCTGACGGAGGCGCTGTAGTAGCCGTAGTCCGCGCGGGGACGGATCACATGGCCGGAGCCGAGATCCACGGGAACGGCGACGCCGGCGGTGAACCCGAGCTTGCTATCGACGAAATCCTTCAGGTCGGACTGGGGGATGTTGACGCCGGCCTGGACCGCGAAGTGGGCGTCCTGGGCGGCCAGGGGGGCGGCCGCGAGGGCCAGGGGAGCGAGCACGCGGAGCATGCGCTTCATGGGGTCTCCTTGAGGATGCCGCGCCGGGCGGCGTTGGGATCTACGTGAGCACCGTGCCAGGGGTTGAGCGCGGGAATGTCGCGGGATCGTCATGCGGACCGTGAAACTTTGTTCAGGTCCGCTCCAAACGCAGAAGAGGCGCCCATCGGGGCGCCTCTTCTGCGTTGCTCCAGCCGGCCTTATTCGGCGGTCTTGCGCTCGCGGAGACGGCCGGACTTGCCCAGCTTCTCGCGCAGGAAGTAGAGCTTGGCGCGGCGCACGCGGCCGTGGCGCACCACCTCGAGCTTGTCGATGGTGGGGGTGTGCAGGGGGAAGATGCGCTCCACGCCGACGCCGCTCGCGATCTTGCGGACGGTGAAGGACGCGCGGATGCCGCCGCCCTTGATGGCGATGACGGTGCCCTGGAAGAGCTGGATGCGCTCCTTCTCGCCTTCCTTCACCTTGACGTGCACCTTCACGGTGTCGCCGGGGGCGAGCTTGGGGTGGTCTTTGCGAAGAAGGGCGGACTCGACCTTCTCGAAGATGAAATCGCTCATGCGATGCTCCTGAAGGCCAGCGGTCCTGCTCGGCGGCTCTCGGTGAGAGGCCAGGGACATGGCTCGAAGGCGTCCACGGGGACGCGAACCCCCAGTCTATCAAAGACCGCCCTCTGGGCAAGGCCTATTCGCGGGGCCAGCCCTTCCAGCCCTTGGGCTTGGGCTGGTCCCAGGCCTCGGGGTGCTCCACCTGCCAGGCCGCCCACTGGTCGAGACGGGGCAGGCCCTTCAGGCGCTCTCGCAAGAAGACCACCCAGAGATCCGGCCGGAGGCGCTTCGTGCGGAGCATGGCCTCTCTAAGCCGCCAGAGGCGGATGGTCTCGTGGTCCCCCGATTTCAGGACCGCGGGGACCCCCTGGCCTTCGAAGACCTCAGGCCGGGTGAAATGCGGATGGTCCAGCAGGCCGGCGGCGAAGCTGTCGGCTTCCGCCGAGGCCTCGTTGCCCAGCACGCCCGGCAGCCAGCGGCAGACGGCATCGATGAGGACGAGGGCCGGAAGCTCGCCGCCGGAGAGCACCGCTTCGCCCACGCTGAACTCCTGGTCCACGAACCGGTCCACCGCGCGCTGGTCCAGGCCCTCGTAGCGCGTGCAGACGAGGATCAGCTGGTCGAGCGCCGCCAGCTCGCGGACATCGGCGTGCCGCAGGGGCGGCGCGGCGGGGCTGAAGTGGATGACGCGGGCGAGGCCCTTCCGCGGGACGGAGGCCAGCGTGTCCCTGAGCACCTCGGGCCGCAGCACCATGCCGGGGCCGCCGCCATAGGGGCTGTCGTCCACATGCCCCGTGGCGTTGCCGGAGAAGGGACGGTAGTTGTGCGTGCGCAGCTCATGGCCTAGCTCGCGGAAGGCGCGGCCCGTGACTCCGAGGCGAGCGGCCTCGAAGAATTCCGGAAAGAGCGTGAGGGCGTCGAAGCGCATCAGCCTCTAGTGTCTCAGATGCCACAGGGCCTTGAAGGTCTTCAGCACCAGATCAAACGAGAAGGCGAAGTAGATGGTCGTTCCCAGCGAGCCCGCGAGGCCGATCCAGGCGGGGAAGGGCCAGTCCTCCAGGAGCGCGATGCCCATGAAGAGGAGCGCCGCGCCGGGCAGCAGGTTGGAGAAGGGCAGGGGCAGGGGAAGGGCCAGCATCAGGGCGGTCCAGGTGACGAGGAACCCGAGGGCGCGGCGCGGCACGGGCCGCGGCTCGCCCCGCCGAGGAGCCAGCCGCTCCAGGAAGCCCGCGGCCTTCGCGAGCACGCCTTTGAGCCTCCCGAGGTGGAGGCGGACGCGCAGAAGGGACGCGGGCAGCCAGGGATAGGCGCGGCCCGCCGCCATCTGGAGCCCGAGGCCGACGATGCCGAGCGCCAGCACGTTCGTCACGCCGGGGATGAAGGCCGTGGCCGCCAGCAGCGCGATGCCAAGGCCGTAGATGTGCTCGGAGCCGCCCTTGTCGAGCAGCTCCCTCAGCGTGAAGGCGCCTTGGCTGGGCAGGGACTCCAGCAGCTCGAAGAGGCTCGTCCGCTTCATGTCCGCTTCATACCCGCGGCCGCGCGCGCTTCGCCCCCTCCCGCACGAGCTGGCCGCAGGCGCCGCCGATGTCCTGCCCCCGGGACCGCCGCACGCTCACGATGAGCCCCGCGTCCGAGAGCAGCTGGCAGAGCGCGGAGACGCGCCCCTCGTCCGGAGCCTCGAAGCCGCTGCCCTCATGCGGGTTGAAGGGGATGAGGTTCACCTTGCTGGGG
>DATJFC010000212.1:0-4681 GCA_035495995.1 Holophagaceae bacterium | reverse complement strand
GTCCGCCTCCGAAGGGAAGGGCTCGAGCGCCGAAGCCGTGAGCCTCCACAACCCGAGATTGCGGCTGCCCACGAGGATGCCGTCTTTCATCGGGAGCATGGCAAAGACGCTTTCCTTCGCGAACTTGTCTCCGCCCGGCACGAGCTGGAGACGGCCCTCCCTCAGTTCCAGCAGGCCCACTTCCCGCTGGCGGACGAAGATGCGGTCGCCCACCGTGAACGCGACATGGAAGGTCGTCCCGGCCTTCCATGTCTGGAAGCGCTGGCCGTCGTAAAGGAGGAGCTCCTCCCGCGACTGGAAGAGGATGCCCTTCGAGGTGGCGCGGGTGGTCCAGACATCCGTGAAAGCGCGAGCCTCCTCCGGGAGCCGGTCCACGAGCGACAGGTAGGCCATGCGCCCCGTCGCGTCCGGGGCCAGGCAGCCCACCTCCCCGACCGCGCCGACGAAAATGCGGCCGTCCGGGCTGGCGGCGAGGGAACGCACGGTGGTCCGGTTGGGCGTCTTGATCAGGCTCCAGCGCGCGCCGTCGTAGGCGAGGACGCCCTGGTTGTTCGCGATGTAGATGACGCCCCTGGGGCCCTGGGCCACCGCCCAGTTCTGCGCTTCGCCGCCGTATTCCTTCGGCGTGAAATTGCGGATGAAGGGGATGCCGAGGTCCTGCGCCCGGGAAGGGCGGCACGCGAAGAGGACACACAGCCCGAGCGCCGTGGATGCGAGCCAGTTCCGAAGAGTCGGCATGGTGTGTCCTGCCCGACAGTCTCGGCTGGACCTCCTTTCGACGCCAGAGAAAACCCTACTCCGCCGGTCCCGTGGCGGGCACGGCGCCATAAACGTCCGTGAGCCGCTCCCGCCGGAGGCGCTGGATGCGGTCGCGGAGCTCGGCGGCATCCTCGAACTTCATCTGGGAGGCCAGCTCCTTCATGCGTTTCTCAAGCTTCAGCAGCTCCCGCTCGAAGCCCTTGTCGTCGAGGTAGAGGATGGGCTCCTCGGCGGCCTTCTCCCGGGGGGGCGTGATGAACTCCCGGGCCAGGGCCTCGCCCAGCACATCGTCCAGATTCCGCTTCACCGACTCGGGGGTGATGCCGTTGGCCTCGTTGTAGGCCAGCTGCTTCTGGCGGCGGCGGCCGGTCTCGTCGATGGCGGCCTGCATGGAGCCGGTCATGCGGTCCGCGTAGAGGATGGCCCGGCCGTTCAGGTGCCGCGCGGCGCGGCCCACGGTCTGGATGAGGCTGGAGCGGCTCCGCAGGTAGCCCTCCTTGTCCGCGTCCAGGATGGCGACAAGGCTCACCTCCGGCAGATCCAGGCCCTCCCGCAGCAGGTTGATGCCGATGAGCACGTCAAAGACGCCGCGGCGCAGGTTCTTCAGGAGCTCCACCCGTTCCAGCGTGTCGATCTCGCTGTGCAGGTATTCGGCCTTCACGCCCACCTCTCGGTAGTACTCGGTGAGCTGCTCCGCCAGCTTCTTCGTGAGCACCGTGACGAGGACGCGCTCGTCCTTCGCCACGACCCTGCGGATCTCCGCCAGCAGGTCATCCACCTGGTTGCCGACGGGGCGGATCTCCACGGCGGGGTCCACGAGGCCGGTGGGCCGGACGACCTGCTCGGCGATGACGCCGCCGCTCTGCTGCAGCTCGTAGTTGCCTGGCGTGGCGCTGACGAAGACGACCTGGTTGGCGCGCTTCTCGAACTCCTCGAACTGCAGCGGGCGGTTGTCCAGAGCGCTGGGCAGGCGGAAACCGTATTCCACGAGCGTGCGCTTGCGGGCCTGGTCGCCGTTGTACATGCCGTGGAGCTGTCCCGTCGCCACATGGCTCTCGTCCATGAAGAGGACGAAATCCTCCGGGAAGTAATCCAGCAGGGTGTGGGGCGGCTCGCCCGGCTTGCGCCCGTCCAGGAAGCGGCTGTAGTTCTCGATGCCGCTGCACACGCCCATCTCCCGCAGCATCTCGATGTCGTAGATGGTGCGCTGGTGCAGGCGCTGCACTTCCACGAGCTTGTTGTCCTTGCGCAGCAGGTCCTCGCGGATCTCCAGCTCTTCCTTGATGTTCTGGATGGCGGTCTTGAGCTTGTCCTGGGGCGTCACATAGTGGGACTTGGGCCAGATGGTGAGCGAATCCAGCTTCTCCGTGACGATGCCGCGGAGCGGATCGATCCTGGACAGGCGTTCCACCTCGTCGCCCCACAGCTCGATGCGGTAGGCGCAGTCCTCGTAGGCCGGATAGACCTCCACCACGTCACCGCGCACGCGGAAGACGCCCGGTTCGAAGCTGACGAGGTTGCGCTGGTACTGGATGGCCACGAGGTCCCGCAGCAGCACCGCGCGGTCGATGGTCTTGCCCACCTCGAGATTCACCGAAAGGCTCAGGTAGCTGCTGGGATCGCCGAGGCCGTAGATGCAGCTCACCGATGCCACCACGATGGTGTCCCGGCGCTCCAGCAGGCTGCGCGTGGCGCTGAGGCGCAGCTTCTCCAGCTCCTCGTTGATGGCCGAGTCCTTCTCGATGAAGAGGTCCCGCTCGGGCACGTAGGCTTCGGGCTGGTAGTAGTCGTAGTAGCTGACGAAGTACTCGACGGCGTTCTCCGGGAAGAACTGCTTGAACTCGCTGAAGAGCTGGGCGGCCAGCGTCTTGTTCGGCGCGAAGATGAGCGCGGGCCGCGCGGTCTGCGCGATGACGGAGGCCATCGTGAAGGTCTTGCCCGATCCCGTCACGCCCAGCAGGGTCTGGAAGCGGTCGCCGGCCTCGATGCCCGCCGCCAGCTGCGCGATGGCCTCGGGCTGGTCACCCGCGGGTGCGTAAGGCGCGTGGAGTTTGAAAGGGATCGCCTTGGGCATGGGAAGGATTCTACGCGAAGATCATCGGAGCATTTCGACGGAGGCCGCCATGCAGGTCTGGCTCATCACGGGTTGCTCGAGCGGCTTCGGCCGCGTCTTCGCGGAGGCCGCGCTGGCGGAAGGCCATGCGGTGGCCGCCACCGCGCGCAAGGCGGAATCACTCGAAGGCCTCGGCGCGGCCGCCCCGGACCGCTTTCTCCCGCTCTCCCTGGATGTGACCGACCCCGCCGCCTGCCATCGCGCGGTCCAGGAGACCCTCGCCCGCTTCGGGCGCGTGGATGTGCTCGTGAACAACGCGGGCTACGGCATGGTCGGCGCGCTGGAGGAGTCCAGCGGCGGCGAGATCCGGCGCCTGTTCGAGACGAATGTCTTCGGACTCATCGAGATGACCAAGGCCGCCCTGCCCGTCCTGCGCGCGCAGCGGAGCGGCTGGGTCGTGAACCTCTCCTCCATCGCGGGTCTGGCGGCCACGCCGGGATTCAGCGTCTACAACGCCAGCAAGTTCGCCGTGGAAGGCCTTTCCGAAGCCTTGGCTGGCGAGGTCGCCTCCTTCGGCATCCGCGTCCTCATCGTCGAGCCCGGCCCCTTCCGCACGGATTTCGCGGGCCGTTCCATCGTCCACGCGGCGCCGCTGCCTGACTACGCCCAGGCCATCGCGACCACGCGGAAATACATCGCCGACGCCGACGGCCGCCAGACCGGCGACCCCGTCCGCGCCGCGCGGGCCATCCTCGACCACATCGCGCAGAACCGGCCCGAACTGCGCATGGTGCTCGGCAAGATCGCGATGAACCGCGTGGAAGCCAAGCTCAAGACCCTCCGCGGCGAACTGGATTCAGGTCTCGAACGCGCGCTGGGCGCGGACTTTCCCGAGTGAAGAATTCACCACGAAGGAACGGACACGAAGGCCACGAAGAAACGCCTTCGTGGCCTTCGTGTTTTTCGTGCCTTCGTGGTGAGGCTTTTATACCTTCCGGAACGCCAGGCAGCCGTTCGTGCCGCCGAAGCCGAAGCCGTTGTTGAGCGCGTATTCGGCGTCGAGCGTCCCGGCCTTGTTGGCGGTCACGTCCAGGTCGCATTCGGGATCCTGCTCGTCCACGTTGATCGTGGGCGGGATCTTGCCGGTCTTGAGGGCCATGATGGTGACGATGCTTTCCAGGCCGCCAGCGGCGCCCAGCAGGTGGCCGTGCATCGACTTCGTGCTGCTGACCTTCACCTTGCCGGCCGCGGCGCCGAAGACCTTGCGCACCGCCATGCATTCGAGCTGGTCGCCGACGGGCGTGCTGGTGCCGTGCATGTTGATGTAGCCCACCTGCTCAGGCGCGATGCCCGCGTCCTTCAGCGCGGCCTTCATCACGCGCTGGCCGCCCTCGCCCTCAGGCGCGGGGCTCGTGATGTGGTTCGCGTCGCCGCTCATGCCGTAGCCCGCCACTTCGGCGTAGATCTTCGCGCCGCGCGCCTTCGCCATCTCGTAGTCCTCGAGGACGACGATGCCCGCGCCCTCGCCCATGACGAAGCCGTCGCGGCCCTTGTCGAAGGGGCGGCTCCCCTTCTCGGGCGCGTCGTTGCGCGTGGACAGCGCGCGCATGGCGGCGAATCCGCCGAGCCCCAGGGGATTGATGACGCTGTCGGCGCCGCCGGCCAGCATGCGGTCCGCGTAGCCCAGCGCGATGAGGCGGGCCGCGTCGCCGATGGCGTGGTTGCCCGTGGCGCAGGCCGTGGCGACGGCGCTGTTGGGGCCCTGGAGGCCGTACTTGATGCTGGCGAAGCCGCTGGCCAGGTTGATGATGAGCGAGGGGATGAAGAAGGGGCTGATGCGGCGGGGCCCGCGGAAGCCGCTGGCCTCCT
>DATJFC010000211.1:0-5810 GCA_035495995.1 Holophagaceae bacterium | reverse complement strand
CTTGCCAGGTGTCCTTCATCAAGCAGGGTGGATTGGGAATTCCGGGAGTTCTAAGTGCTCCTGCGGTAGCCAGACACGCAACGGCATCTCTACAGCTTCATCTTTACAGCTTCGCCCACGCGCCCAGCACTTCCTGGGCTTGCCGGATGAGGCCCAGGCCGGGCGCGCGGGCCGGCAGGGTGACGGTGCCGTCAGGGCTAAGGGCTGCGTCCTTGGTCTCGCGGACCCAGGCCATGAGCTTGGCGGGGTCGAGGGGCGTCTGGGGGCTGGGGCGGAGCTTGAGGCGGTTCTTGTCGAGGGTCACTTCCCCGACGGCGAGGTATTGGGCGCGGAGCTTCACGCGCAGCACTTCGAAGAACTTGAGGGACTCCTCGTCGTCCTCGGGCATGCGGCCGAAGCGGTCCTCCAGGTCCTGGCGGTAGAGCTCCAGGTCGCGCTCGCCCTTGAGGCGCGAGGCGCGTTTGTAGGCCACGACGCGCTCGGCGGCGGCGTCGATCCAGGCGCGGCTGAGCTGGGCGGGGCCGCCGCCCGTGAGGCCGTCCACGCGCACTTCGAAGGTGCCGCTGGGCTGGCCTTGCAGCTCCTGCAGCGTCTCCTCCAGCAGCTTGAGGTACATCTCGAAGCCGATGTCGTGGATGTGGCCGCTCTGCTCGCCGCCCAGCAGGTTGCCCGCGCCGCGCAGCTCCAGGTCCATGGCGGCGATGCGGAAGCCGCTGCCCAGCTCGCTGAAATCCTCCAGGGCCTGCAGGCGCTTGCGGGCGTCCTCGCTGATCTCGCCCTTGCCCGGGATCATCAGGTAGGCGTAGGCGGGCACATCGCTGCGGCCCACGCGGCCGCGGAGCTGGTAGAGCTGGCTGAGGCCGTACTTGTCGGCGTGGTGGACGACGAGCGTGTTGGCGTTCGGCACATCGAGCCCGTTCTCCACGATGGTCGTGGCGACGAGGACATCGATGGCGCCCTCCATGAAGCCGAGCATGACGCGCTCCAGCTCGTGCTCGTTCATCTGGCCGTGGCCGACGCCCACGCGCGCGCCGGGCGCCAGCGCGCGCACGCGGTCGGCGATGGCGTCGATGCTCTCCACGCGGTTGTGGACGACATAGACCTGGCCGCCGCGGCGCAGCTCGAAGTCGAGGGCGGAGCGCAGCAGCTCGTCGCTCCAGGGCGCCACCACGGTCTCGATGGCCAGGCGGTTCTTGGGCGGCGTCTCGATGAGGCTGATCTCCCGCAGGCCCGCGAGGCTCATGTGCAGCGTGCGCGGGATGGGCGTGGCGCTCATGGCGAGCACATCCACGCTGGCCCGCAGCTTCTTCAGCCGCTCCTTGTGGGCGACGCCGAAGCGCTGCTCCTCGTCGATGACGACGAGGCCCAGCTCCGCGTACTCCACCTTGGCGCCCAGAGCCTGGTGCGTGCCGATGAGGATGTCCACCTTGCCGTCGGCGAGGTCCTGCTGGATGCGCTTGGCGTCGGCGGGGCCCACGAAGCGGTTGAGCATCTCCACGCGGATGGGGAAGGCCGCGAAGCGCTCCTTGAAGGTGCGGTAGTGCTGGAAGCAGAGGATGGTCGTGGGGCAGAGCACGGCCACCTGGCGGCCTTCGAAGACGACCTTCGCCGCGGCGCGCATGGCGACCTCGGTCTTGCCGAAGCCCACATCGCCGCAGAGGAGGCGGTCCATGGGCTTGTCGCTTTCGAGGTCCGCCTTGATGGCCTCGCCGACCTCGATCTGGTCGCGGGTGGGCTCGAAAGGGAAGCTGGCCTCGAAGGCCGCCATGTCCGGGCCGTCCGGGCCGCAGGCGGTGCCCTTCTCCAGCTTGCGGCGCGCGTAGAGCTTGAGCAGCTCCTCGGCCATGTCGCGGATGGCCTTCTTGGCCCGGCGCTTGATCTTGGCCCAGGACTGGCCGCCCAGCTTGTCGAGGGGCGGCAGGCCGCCGTCGGGACTCACGAATTTCTGGATGAGGTCCGCGCGCTCCAGGCTCACGCCCACGCGGCCGCCGTCCGCGTAGCGGAGCTGGATGACCTCCAGTTCCTCGTCGCCCACCTTCTGGATGGCGAAGCCGAGGAACTCGCCGATGCCGTGGTCCAGGTGCACGACGCGGTCGCCGGGCTTCAGGTCGCGGAGGTCGCTGAGGAAGGCCGCGGACTTGCTCTTGCTGGGCGCGGAGGGGATGGCACGGCGTCCGAAGGCCTCGCGCTCCGTGAGGAGGAGCAGCTTCGCTTCGGGGATCGCAACGCCGCCGCTGAGATTGAGGTGCAGGGCCGCGCAGCCGGGCTCCGTGCCGTCGGACGCGGACAAGCCCTGCTCGAGCATCAGCTCGTTGAAGCGGTCCCGCATCCCGCCGGTGGAACCCAGCAGCCGCACGCGCCAGCCTTCGTTCACCCGTCGCCGCGCCTCGTCCGCCAGTTCGCGCAGGCGGCCCTGGAATTCCTGCGCCTTCTGCGCGGTGAACGGCACGGTCGCTTCGGCCTGCCATTCGGTGAGGTGCAGCGTCGCGCGGCTCGGGTCGCCCGGCGCGAAGCGGTCCTCGGGATCGGGGCAGACGACGCCGCCCCGGCGCAGGACCGCGATGGCCTCCCGGATGCGCGCCAGCTCCTGCTCCGCCAGCGCGGACTCCCAGGCCTCGTCCAGCTTGAGGCGGAGGCAGGGCGGCACGAAGTGCGCGAGCTGGCCCTTGGGATGGGAGAGCAGCGGATAGAACAGCTCCTCGCCGGGGAAGTGGCCGTGGCTCAGCAGCCGCGCGCGGCGGAAGCCGAGGTCGTCCTGGGGCTCCGGCGTGAGGTCCGCCTTGGCGTCGAGGATCGCGCCCAGCGCGTCGTCCGCGTCGTCGCCCTGGCCGCGCTCGCCTTCGAAGCGCGGGTAGAGCAGCACGGCGTCGAGATCCTCGCCGGTGCGGTGCTGGGTCTCGGGATCGAAGACCGAGATGCGCTCCAGCTCGTCGCCGAAGGTCTCCAGCCGCAACGGCAGGTCGAGATGGTCGGGCCAGAGATCGATGACGAGGCCGCGGGCGCTGAACTCGCCGGGCTGAGCGGCGAGTTCGGCGCGGCGGTAGCCCAGGTCGACGAGCGTCTCCAGCAGGATCTCCCGCGGCAGCTCGGCGCCCTTGCGGAGCTCCAATTTGCGTTTCCCGAACCAGCTGGGATGGGGCAGCTTCTCCCGCGCCGCCAGCGGGCCCGTCACGAGCACCTGCACGCGGCCTTCCACCAGGCCCGCCAGCGCCGCCATGCGGTCCCGCAGCACGGAGCCCGGCGGCGAGCTCTCGCCTCCCGCGAAGGGCGCGAGGCCGGGGAAGTGCGCCACGCCCGCGCCAGGCATCAGCGCCGCGAGATCCGCGGAGAGATGCTGGGCCTCGGCCTCGCTGGGCGCGTCGATCCAGAGCGGCCGCAGACGGCCTTCCGCCGTGGACCAGCGGGCCAGCAGCAGGGCGAGCGCCGAGCCTTGGGTCCAGCGCAGGCGCGCGCCCTCGGCGAGGGCGGAAGCGTCCACACAGCGGAGGAGGTCCTGAAGAGCGGCGCGGTCGCGCGAATCCATAGCCCTCCAGTGTGCCTCAACCGGCCTCAGGGCCGGACCGCCAACCTCAGCGCGAAACCCATGTCCGCCGTGTTCTCGTTGTGGGAGATGTTGTTGATGTAGCTGAAGGTCAGCGCCGCCTTCGCGCCCACGCGGACATGCACGCCCAGGTCGTGGATGAGCGAGGGCTTGTCCAGCTTGTCGCCGTGGGCCGGCGGCGTGAGGCCGCTCTGGGCGACGAGGACGAGGAAGGGGCGGAAGCGGCCGGCGCTGAGCCATTCCCAGCCGATGTGCCCCGCCACCTGGTCCTTGATGAAGAAGGGGTCGCTGTCCGGGTCCTTCATCCCCCGGCGCACGTAGGCCACGCCCATGTCCACCGACTGCCGCCCCGAAGGCCGCCACTGCGCCTCCAGCGCGGCGCTGGAGTCCCAGTCCGACTGGTAGCGGCCGAAGTCGCGCGTGAGGGGGATCTTGATCACGCCCAGCCAGCTGAAGGTCCAGCGGTCCGTCTGGTAGAACCGGTGGATGAGGGCCACCGTCGGATCCTCGGCCTTCGCGCGGAGGGCCGACTGGGTGAAGAAGGCGACCTTGCCGTTCTGGATCGCCATGAAGGTGAACTCGTTCCGCACGATGGCCGTCCGCCCCGTCTGCTCGAAGCCCAGCTTGTGGAAGTTCTCGATGAGCGTGTCCAGGAAACCGCCGCCGTAGCCTTCCCAGGTGAGTGAGAGCCCCAGGTCCGTGGTGTCCGAAAGGCCGTAGCGGGCCGACAGCTCCGAGCGGGTCACCTCCCCGTCGAAGAAGAAGAGGAGGGGCTCATCCGGGAACCGCTTCGCCAGCCGCTGGGCCTCCGCCGCGTCGATGGCGATGCGGCCCGAAGTGTCCTGGCCCAGCAGGTCCTTGATGGGATCTGAGAACTCGAAGGTGTTGGCCTCCGTCACTTGGAGCGAATAGCGCCATTCGCCCTGCCCCAGGGTCGGAGCTCCGATGGGACGGTAGGTGAGCGGCGTGAGGTTCAACGGGAAGAGATCGCGGGTGGCCGGCGGCCCCGGGTCGGGCCAAGGCGCCCCCTCCTGCGCGCAGACCTGTTTCGGCGCCAATGCGAGGCATACCTGGATGGCAATGGTCAAAAAGAGGTCTCTGGAAGCCATAGGCCCCATTGAATCATCCCGGTCTGCGTGGCCCAATGATCCATTGGCGAGTTGAGGTAAAGTTGACCATCAAAGTCAGCATTGGAGTCCGCCCGTGGCCAACCGCCCCCTCGACCTCAGCGATCCTGGAAAGGCCAAGTTCGAGGCCTGGATCGCGGGCATAGACGCCCGCATCCGCGATCCGAAGACGGACCGGAATGCGCTCTGCGTGGAGCTGTGCAAGGGCTTCTACGGCGTGCCTGACGCGCCGCGATCGATCCACGAGGAAGTGATGCTCCTCAATTTCGATCCGCGCAACACGACGCTGGAGGCCGAGTACTACAGCGAGCTCATCCCCGCGAAGTGGGACCCCATCAAGCCCCTCATCTGGCTCTGGCAGATGTTCGACAACTCGCCGCTCAACGCCAATGTCTGGCTCGGCCTGCGGTTCCGCGCCATGCTCGCCCAGCACATTTTCGGAAGCTGCGGAACGGGCGTGAAGTTCTTCACGGGCATCGAGTGGAGCTTCGGCTACAACATCCGCATCGCCGACAACGCGACGATCCACCGCTTCGTGCTCCTGGACGACCGCGGCACCATCACGATCAAGAAGGGCGCGAGCATCAGCGACTACGCCAACGTCTACAGCCACTGGCACGACCTGGTGGACCCCTCCATCGTGAACCTGGGGGACACGGTCATCGGCGAGGGCGCCCGCGTCACCTACCACGCCACCGTGCTGAGCGGCACGAAGGTCGGCGACTTCGCCATGGTGGGCACGGGCGGCCTCGTGACGAAGGACGTCGGCGACTACAACGTGGCCATCGGCTTGCCGGCGCGGCCCCAGCGCCTCAAACCTAACGCGCCGGATGAAGTCGCGGCGAAGCATCCCGGGCTGAAGCGGTAAGACCTTCACCACGAAGGCGCAAAGGCCACGAAGCCGCACGAAGAAAAGCTGAACCACGGAGGCGCGGAGACACAGATCAGCGCCGACCCACCAGGCCAGGGCCCGCCGGAGGCGGCTTTCACGCTTAGCGTGAAAGGGGAATCAGTCCAGCGTCTTCCGGTAGAACTTCACGGCGACGGTCATCACGACGACGGCGAAGAGGAGCATGGGCCAGGCCTCGGTCCAGAGGTCGGCCCAGCCGTTGCCCTTCAGCAGGATGCCGCGGATGAGGCGG